>CASDWR010000023.1 GCA_949284665.1 uncultured Rikenellaceae bacterium
ATATTGTACGATCACGGGTTTGATTTTCGAACCCGAAACGATCGAGTCGATCGTCGACTCCCAATTGGCTTTTTCACAGTCGAGCTGAATGACTACGCCGATGATCGGTTTGCTCAATTGGGCGGCATAACGACTTTGGATTTCACTTCCGACTTCGAATCCATTCTGGGCATTGAAGAGCATGACACCGATATCGGCCACTTTGAATGCCGAGAAAAGTCCACCGCAGAAATCGTCGCTCCCCGGAGCGTCGATAATGTTGAGCTTGCGGTTCATGAATTCCGTAAACAGCAACGTGGAATAGATGCTGCGGCGATTGATGTGTTCCAACTCCGTATTGTCGGAGAGGGTATTTTCATTTTCGATACTACCTCTGCGGTCGATGACCTTTCCCTCGAAGGCCATCGCTTCGGCAAAGGTAGTTTTACCGGAGCCCGGGGCTCCGAGGAGAACGACATTCTTGATGTCGGAAGTTTGGTACGTTTTCATGATTTGTGGCTATTTTCAGATTTGTTTTCCATTGCGTTTTTTGTAGCGACCCTAAATATAGAAAAAATCACTCGAATTACATGCGTATCGCTCGAATTTTTTGCAAAATGGCGATTTTTCGACATGTTTTCGCAATTTTCCGCTCTGGGAGAGAGTCGGAAGCTCGTCTCGGAAAGAATTCATACTTTCGGTACCGTTTATTATCTTTGCCCTTGCGAAAGATTGTATCCGATGGTCGGAGATTCCCTTTCACGGACGAGGGTCGCACATTTCGATTCGTGCACCCCGATGATGGTAAAACCGAAAAATAATATGATCAAAGCTGTTTTTTTCGACATAGACGGAACCCTTGTAAGTTTCCGGACGCATGTCGTTCCCCCTTCCACCCGATATGCCATCGCGCAATTGCGGGAACGAGGTGTGAAAACGATTGTTGCTACGGGTCGGTCGCCTTATCTGATCGACAACATCGACCGGAAGGATTTCGATGCCTTTTTGACTTTCAACGGACAATATTGTTATGCGGGCGGCCGAACAATATACAGCCGGCTCATTCCACGAGTCGACATCGAGAATGCCATCGACTTTTTCAAGGGAAACCCCATGTCGTGTGCCTTTGTCGGAGTCGACTTCTGGTCTTTGAACCGTATCGATTCCCAAACGCTCGAAGCGGCCAGACTGGTCGATTTCCATTTACCCGAACCTTCGGGAATGGACGGACTCTCCCAAAAGGATATTTACCAGCTGATCGCTTTCTGTTCGCCTGACCGGGAACACCCCTTGTTGAGACGGATGCCCGGTTGTGCGGGCACCCGCTGGACCTCCCTTTTTACGGATGTCATTCCCGTCGGAGGCGGCAAGCATGTGGGGATGGAACGGATAGCCGAGTGGTATGGGTTGAGGCGCGATGAGATCATGGCCTTCGGTGACGGAGAGAATGACATCTCTATGTTGCATTATGCCGGAACAGGTGTGGCCATGGGCAATGCCGACAATGAGGTGAAGGAGGCTGCCGATTTTGTGACGACAGGTGTCGATGATGAAGGGATTCCGAACGCTTTGCGCCATTTCGGCCTGATCGTATGACTTTATGTCCGCAAAAGTTTTATCTTTGCAGAAGGAAGAGTCGTTTTATGGACAGAAAGAAGAGTCTGACATTTGCCGATGCCGTTCGAAAGAGTCGGCCGGCAGCCTTTTCGTCGATGTTGAAACCGATCGGTTCGCGTTGCAATCTCGTTTGTGCGTATTGTTATTATCTCGACAAGGTGGATATTTATGCCGGAGAACAGTCCACCATGGGTGAAGAGTTGTTGGAGGAGTATACCAGACAGTATATCGAAGCGAACGGGGTGGATGAGGTGACTTTTAACTGGCACGGCGGGGAACCTTTGTTGGCCGGGAAAGAGTATTACCGAAAGGCCTTGGCCCTCCAAAAAAAGTATGCGAATGGGAAACGGATTTCGAACGTGCTGCAGACAAACGGCACGTTGATCGATCGGGAGTGGTGCGAACTTTTTCGGGAAAACGATTTCCTGATCGGAATTTCGATCGACGGCCCTCAGGAAATTCATGATGCTTTCCGGCGTACGAAAGGAGGTACTCCTACTTTCGACAAAGTGGTGGCAGCCGTTGAAATGATGCGTCGGGAAGGGGTCGAGTACAATACGCTTTCGACGGTCAATTCACTCAGCGAAGGCCGCGGTCGTGAGGTGTATCGGTTCTTGAAGTCATTGGGCAGTCATTACATGCAGTTTCTTCCGGTGTTGGAATATGTGAAACCCGGAGCGGTAACAGGGCGTCCGGTCATCGTTCCTCCCGGTACGGAAGGCAGTGGGTTGGCCGAGTGGTCTGTGTCGGCACGCGGCTACGGAGCATTCATGTGTGATATTTTCGACGAATGGGTGATCGGCGATGTGGGTGATTATTTCGTTCAGCTGTTTGATGTCTCGCTGGCACAATGGCTCGGAGTACCTCCTGCACTTTGCTCGTTCGGCGAAACGTGTGGCGAGGCGTTGGTGGTTGAGCACAATGGAGATGTCTATTCATGCGACCATTTTGTCTATCCTGAATATCGTATCGGCAACATCCGTGAGAAAACATTGACCGAGATGATTGCTTCCCGGTCTCAGTTTCGTTTCGGAATCGATAAGCGTAACACGCTGCCACGCACTTGCCTGCGTTGCAAATACTATTTTGCCTGCCGCGGTGAATGTCCGAAACATCGTTTCGACACCTCGCCCGATGGCGAGAGCGGATTGAATGCTTTGTGCGAAGGTTACAGCTCCTTTTTCGCTCATGTGGACCCCTATATGAAATACATGGCCGAATTGCTCAAACAAGGACAACCCGCCGCTTTTGTAATCCCTTGGGCTCGACAGCGGATGGGAATCGGTTGACGGAGGAGAAAGTATTTGAAAAAAGGGAGGGGGGGGGAAACAGTCATAAAGATTGCAGTCATGAGAAGATCGATCGCTTTTGTTTTGATTTTGCTGTCGACAATGTGGTGGGCAGCGGAATCGATGGCCCAACAACTGACACTCGATCCTCTGCCTGTCGGAGAACGGGTAAGGATTGACAAGCAAAAACAGAAAACGCTGCCGAAGACTCGTTACAAAGAGTTCCTTTGCAGCGTAAGTTATGATTTCAATTACGATTTCTATTCCTTGGGAATATCGTTTGGCCGTCGTTACGGGCTCTCACAGGGTTTGACGTGCGGGATTGAGCTGGACTATCATTATTCCTCGTATTTCAGGCCGGGTCGGGATGTCAATTTGGTCAGTGCGGATTTTTTCCTGGACTATTCGCTTTTCGGACTGATGAATTTCTGGGTGAAACCCGGGGTGTGCTGCCATTGGCCGAGAGAAAAAGAGTTGCAACGGATATGGCCTGTAGTGTGGATCGGTGGGGGGATTCCAATCTTGTATTCGAATCACAGTATGTTAGGAATCGTTGGATATTGCGATGTGGTCGGGTCGGACGCTTCGCCTTATGGCAGGGAATGGATCTGGTCACTGGATTATGAGATTCGTTGGTAAATTTGAAACGGATGAAAAAATTAAAGGGTATTTTCCCGGCAGTTGCATTTGCATCGGTCATGTGGCTGAACTGTTTGCCGGTCAATTTATCGGCAGGTGTCCCTTGTCGGAACGGGGGAAATGATCAAAACCATAAAAAAGAGCAAAACATGTATGTAAAACAGATCGACTGGCAGGGATACGCTGCCATTGCTTTCGCCGCAGGAGGATATGAGGCGATATTGGTTCCCGGTATGGGGGCCAATCTGGTGAAATTGGCGATGCCCGGGAAGGGCGTCACGATTCTTCACACTCCGCAGCCCGACGAAATGGAGACATTTCGCGGAAGACCACAGATTTTCGGATTGCCGTTGCTCTTTCCGCCCAATCGAATCGAAGACGGAACTTATGTCTATAATGGACGTCGCTATCGTTACCCGATTACCAACCCCCAACAGAACAACTATCTGCACGGGATTATCAAGTCGCAGCCTTTTGAAGTGGCCGGTCAACGGATCGGCGAAGATTTTGTGGAAGTGGAAGCCGTTTATCGTTCGAATGCCCAAAACGATGCAATTTTCCGTGATTTTCCGCATGAGTTCGAATGCCGGATGTTGTTCCGGCTTTCATCGGCAGGGTTGGAACACCGGGTAACGTTCACGAATCTAAGCAAAGAGGAGATGCCTCTTGGGGTGGGGTATCACACTCCATTGATGGTTCCTTTTGTCGATGGATCATCGGCCGATGATTGTCTGTTGCAGCTTTCAGCCGGGAAACGGTGGGAATTGAGTGAGGACAGGTTGCTTCCCACAGGGCGTTTGCTCGAATTGAATGACGAGGAGCAGTGCTTGAGAGGCAAGGGGTTGAAGCCTGTCGGGAAACCGATCGAGTGTGCATTGACGAACGAACCGATCGAAATAGACGGACAACCCTATCGCGGAGCCGTATTGACTGATACGGTGACCGGATTGCGTCTTTTTTACGAGGTGGACGACAATTTCCGCCACTGGACGCTGTGGAATAATGGGGGTGAGGTCAATTGGGTGTGTCCCGAACCGCAGACATGGGCAACCAATGCGCCCAATCTGAATTTGCCGGCGGATGTTACCGGATTCCAGGCGATCGCTCCCGGTGTTGCGTGGAGTGCGGTAAGCCGTATTTATGTGAAGTGATCTATTGCCTGACGGGTGGCAAATGAGAAGAGGAGCGATATGCGATCACTTCTCCGTACGAGTAATCTCGGGAAGTATTGAGCTTTCTGCCCTACTGTTATCGACGTTCCCTTTTATATGTCGATCTTACTTGGATATCCTGCGAGAACCCTTTTCCCCGGCGAAGTCGTCGGAAGTTTGAAGTGCCATCTTGAATACGCCGGTATCGTATTCATTGAACCCGATTTTCCGGTAAAGGGTACGGGCAGCCGTGCGGGAAGGATTGGAAGTGAGGCAGAGCGTATCGATGCCTTCCTGACGCGTTGTGTCGATCGCTTGTTGCAAAAGGGCGGTCGCAATACCTTGGTTACGGAAGTCTTGATCGGTGACAACATCTTCGATCCAGGCCTTGCTTCCCGAAATCAGACGGGAGAATACCAGTGTGAGCATTCCGACAACCTGTTCCCCTTTTACGGCAATGAAAAGGCGTGTGTCGGATGATTGAATGACCGATTGCAAGTATCTATCCGAGGGTTTTCCGCTTCCCGGATTCAGTTGAGGCAACAAGCGGCCGATGGCTTCGGAGAGTGTGGGGTCGATTCTGTGGACAATGTGGATTTCCATGACAACATGTTTGCGGATCGGCAGCCGGGACGGATGGGAGCGAATCTGAAACGGAACAAGACAAACGGAATGCATTCCGAATGAGTCGGTTAGATGCGCACCACGGTGAGAATTTCCCGCCGTGCCTTATGGGTTACATACGCTCCTTGATCTCCTCAAGGCGATAAATGATACTTTCCAGTTTGTCGTTCGTTTCACTCTGTTCGTTGTTTACATCGGAAGACATTCTATGAATGTCTTCCGATATCTCTCGAAGGTCTGCGAGTTGTTCTTCGAACGCATCATGCAAATCGTGAATCTCATTGAGAAGCGTTTGCATCTCTTCCTGCACCTTCTTGACGGCGGAAATGACCCGATCCGATTCGGTCAATGGCCCATATGTCGTGTACCCTTTGTACGGACGTACGAAGAGGTAGACCGGATCACCGGCGTTGATACCGTGCTCGGGGTACATGATATTATCCACGTAATACATGTCCGTCTCACTGTCATCCGGTTTGCTCTCCTCCTTCAGCCAGATGATATTTCCGGACAGGGGGACACACTCCAACTCGATTGTTGTCGGGGAGATTTTCCACTCTTGCGTGTAAAAGATCAATATGCATCGGACCATTTCTTTCCCCTTTTGTTTTCGTGTTCCCGATTAATTTTTCTTGTGGCAACCGTGGCCATGACCGCATTCGTGCCCTTCGTCGTGATGGTGGCCGCATTCGTGCCCTTCGCCATGGTCGCCGCAACAATCCCCTCCGCAGTCGTCGTGGCTGCAACCGCAACCGCAATCGCATCCGTGTGCCTGATGAGGATAATCTTCTTCTGTCGCTTCACGAACTTCGATGATTTCACCGGTAAACACCAATGTTTTTCCCGCCATCGGGTGGTTGAAATCCATCTTGACCGTCTTCTCGTTCACCTCTACCACGTGACCCAATAGCGGTTGCCCGCTGCTTGTCATCATCGGAATCTGGTTCCCGACCGTCAGTAAACCCTCTTCAATGGCCCCATTGACCATAAAGGCGTCTTTCGGAACGTCGATTACCATTTGCGGGTTGACCTGACCATATCCTTCGTCTGCAGTCAGAGTGAACGTAAAACGGTCTCCAGATTCGAGACCGGCAATGTGCTCCTCGAATTTAGGCAGTAAAAAACCTGCTCCGAATACGAATTTCAAAGGGTTTTCACGAGTTGCTTCGTCTGCGAACACCCCGTCCGCATGCAACTGGTAACTCAACGATACGAATTTTTTTTCTCCTACTTTCATTTTAACGCTGTTTGTTTTCCGACTCTTTCCCGACCGGCAGCCGGCAGACCGGAGATACCGATCCTTGCAACTGCTTGTACCGGTTGCATCCGCTTGGTCCGTAAACCGGGTCTGTGTCGGGAACAAAGGTACGGATATTTTTGAAAAATCCGCCGGGTATCCTGTAGCCCGGCGGAAATGGTATCATTCATTCGGACAGTGTTGTCCTCCTTTTTTGTTGCGGGATCAGAACCCGTCGCACGTGCAGACCAGATTGCGGTCCCCGTACCCGTTGTCAATCTTACTGACGTGAGGGAAGAATTTGTTCTCGGCAATCCAGTCCAGCGGGAATGCAGCCTGCTGACGTGAGTAGGGGTGATTCCACTCTCCGGCGATCTCACGTGCCGTGTGGGGGGCATTGGCCAACAGATTGTCGGGATTGTCTCCGATTGCCTCGCATTCGCGTTTGATGGCGATCAAGGCCTCGATGAAACGGTCCATTTCGGCCTTAGGTTCACTTTCGGTAGGCTCTACCATCAGCGTATCGTGTACGGGGAAGGAGAGTGTCGGGGCATGGAATCCGTAATCCATCAACCGTCGCGCCACATCGGCCACCTCTACACCGTACTCCTTGCGGAAATGTTGCAGGTCAAGAATCATTTCGTGTCCAACCCGACCGTTCTCTCCGGCATAGTAAGTCCGGTATTCGCCTTCCAGTGCTTTGGCCATGTAGTTGGCATTTACGATTGCCGCTTCGGTGACGTGACGCAGTCCTTCCGCCCCGAGCATTCGGATATAACCGTATGTGATCGGAAGCAGCATCGCGCTGCCGAACGGTGCAGAAGAGACTGCCGTGATACCGTCTTTCCCGCCTGTTTCAACCACCGAGTGGGTGGGAAGGAAGGGCAGCAGGTGTTCGGCTACGCAGACCGGACCGACTCCCGGACCCCCACCCCCGTGGGGCATGGCGAATGTCTTGTGTAGATTCAGATGACATACGTCGGCTCCGATATATCCGGGATTGGTCAGACCGACTTGTGCATTCATGTTGGCTCCATCCATATAGACCTGTCCGCCCGCATCGTGGACGGCATCCACAATCTCCCGGATACGACTTTCGAATACACCGTGTGTGGAAGGATAAGTCACCATCAAGGCACACAATTCATCGGCATGCTCTTGAGCCTTGGCTTTCAGGTCCTCTACGTCGATGTTGCCCTCTGCATCGCAGGATACCACTACGATTCTCATCCCGGCCATGGCTGCTGATGCGGGATTGGTCCCATGTGCCGATGCCGGAATCAATACTACGTTCCGGTAGCCTTGTCCACGGCTCTGATGCCAGGCACGGATAATCATCAGGCCCGTATATTCGCCTGCAGCTCCCGAATTGGGTTGAAGAGTCGTCCCTGCCAGTCCGGTGATAACGGCCAGGTCATGTTCCAGTTCATGAATCATCTCCAGATACCCCTTGGCCTGAGATGCCGGAGCAAAAGGATGCAGGTTGCCGAATTCACTCAACGACAAAGGCATCATCAGAACGGCAGCATTCAGTTTCATGGTGCAGGACCCGAGCGGAATCATACTGTTTGCCAATGAAATGTCACGCATTTCGAGACGTTTGATGTAACGCATCATGTCTGTTTCGCTCCTGTGGGCCGAAAAGACGGGCTCGGTAAGAATCGGCGACTTGCGTTGCAGGTTTGCGGCGATAGTCGTTTTATCGGAGATATCCACCTTTTTGGGGGCGCGCTTGCCGGCTGCTTCCGCAAAAATCGTTACGACTGCTTCGACTTCCGCCTGGGTGGTTACTTCGTCGAAGCTCATCCGTACGCGGCTTTCGTCCGGATAGTAGAAATTGATTCCCCGTTCAAGGGCGGATTGTTGTACTACGGCTGCCTCGGCGTTCACTTCAAGCGTGTCGAAGTAGTTTTCGCGACGCAGTTCGTAACCCAGTTTCTTGAGTGCCTCGGCGACGGCGACCGTACACTTATGGATGCGTTCGGCAATGCATTTGAGCCCGTCGGGACCGTGATAAACAGCATAAAAACCCGACATGGTAGCCATCAGTGCCGATGCCGTACATATGTTCGAGGTGGCTTTTTCGCGTTTGATATGTTGTTCTCGAGTTTGCAGAGCCATACGCAATGCCTTGTTCCCCAGCCGGTCTACCGATACGCCGATGATCCGTCCGGGCATGTTGCGTTTATAGGCTTCCCGGGTGGTCATGAATCCGGCGTGAGGGCCTCCGAAACCCATCGGAAGTCCGAATCGCTGGGTCGATCCTACGGCAATGTCGGCACCCCATTCTCCCGGTGCACGCAACAGCACAAGAGCCATCGGATCACAGATGGCCGTGACTTTCGCGCCCACTGCGTGAGCTGCGACCGCGAAATCTTCATAATCCCTTACCTCGCCGTCAGCAGCGGGATATTGAACGATAGCTCCGAATTCCCGCCCCGTGAAAGTATAGTTCTCGTAATTATCGCAGATGATCTCGATTCCGAAGGGTTCGGAACGGGTCAGCAGTACGTCGAGCGTTTGAGGGAAAATATTTTCGTCTACAAAAAGCTGATTGATGCCGGATTTTACTTGATCTCGTGACCGAAGTGCGAACATCATCAGCATCGCTTCGGCCGCAGCAGTCCCTTCGTCGAGTAACGAACAGTTTCCGATCTCGAGTCCCGTCAGAGAAATGGCCATCGTCTGGAAATTGAGCAGTGCTTCCAGTCGTCCCTGCGATATTTCCGCCTGATAGGGCGTATAGGAGGTATACCAGGCCGGATTCTCGAAAACGTTTCGGGCGATGACAGCCGGAGTGGCCGAAGGGTAATAACCCATGCCGATGAAGGAGCGGAAGGGGGTATTGCGTGCAGCCAGTTCACGAATATGGGCTGCAAATTCGTATTCGCTCATTCCCTCTGCAGGGAGCGCTAATGGCTTGCGCAGGCGAATCGAGGCGGGGATTACCTGGTTTATAAGTTCTTCCACGCTCTTTACCCCGATGGTGGCAAGCATGGCTTTCAAATCATCTTCCCCGACTCCGATATGCCGGGCCTCAAATTTATCGAAAGAGATCATTGGATATGTTTTTTTGTATGTTTTTTGTCCTTATCGATTTCTCATTTGTTGTCTTGCGGACCGACCGAACGTCCCCTTTTTGTTAGCGACCCGATCTTTTGAAGGGTTTCGGAAACTTCCCGATCCGCCCGGCACTCTTGTATGATTTGCCTTTGTATCAGCCGTTTTTCAAAAACGAGTCTTTCTCAATGCTTCGAATCCGGGATGGGTCCGATCGCCTTTTTGCGATTTGTCGGCAATCTTGCGATACCGGCAATCGATTCGATATGCAAAACTAAAAATATTTTGTAATTTGTAAGCAGAACAGGCCGTTTATTTTTATCCGGCATAAGATTTTTGATCTTGGGAAGGGATGATTGTTATGCTGGATTTCGCATTTCGGATGCTGGTTCCTTTGACGGGGTGTCGCAGTGCATTCCGGAATGGAATTTAAATAACCGACGGAGGATGGTTCAACGGGACCGACACGTACAAATACGAAAATAAAAACGTCCGACATCGGTCGGACGTATAGAAGGATGATTTTCGGTTCTGTCGATGGTCCCGAGATACCCGTCTGACACATTATCCGATTGAACCGGACTCATAGGGTGCATTTAATCGGAGGATGCGAAGATAGTAGGCCACATATTCGTCTGCGCATTTGGTCCAATTGAATTGCGATGCCCACTTGGTTGTTTTGAATGAATGCGTCTGTTCGTCGTTGTAGAATGTCGCAAGTCCGGTTCTTACCACTTCGCTCATCCGTTTCGGCTCCAACTCGCTCCAATAGTATGCCTCGGGACCTCCGATTTCCGGGAGTGATGTGAGGGTGGAAAGGAAAACCGGTTTCCCGCAATACATCGCTTCTACGGGCGGCAACCCGAATCCCTCACACAGGGACGGGAAAAGGAATGCACGGCAATGCCTGAAAAGCCACGCCTTTTCGTCAGCCGAAACATGCTGGAGGGCGGTGACGTTCGATAAGCCCAGTGTTTCGATACGCCGCATGATTCCGCGGCCGTAGTCGGTATTCCAGTTGCCGACGATCACCAGATGCTCTTCGGGTAACGAGGCCATCATTTCCACCAGCAAATGGGGATTCTTTTTGGGCTGAAGGCTTGAGAGATGGAGCAAGAAACGGGATGGAATCGGTTTTTGGTCCGGTTTCTTTTCCGGTGAAACACGAGGATCGCTTACCCCGTTGTAAATGATCGTATCGGGATGGGTATAAGGGAAGTGGCGTTTTACGTCATCGCGGGCGAACTGGGAAATGAAACTCAGATGATCGGCCAACCGCAAACGTCTGGCAAACTTGCGGCTCGAACTTCTCAATTTACTGCCCTGTCGTTCGTAGATGAAGTTGATGTCATGAACCGTCAACAGACTGTTGCGTGCCAATCGCAGGTTTTTAACCCGTGTGTATTGATGGGTGCTGTGATAGAGATCGAAACGACGGGGATAGAAAGGCAATAACTGCCGTTTCGGGAAACCGCCCAAAGCGACATAGTGTACGTCATCCCCGAAGGCCCCCTTCATGTTGCTCGATACGATAAAAGTGAATTCGATACCGTACAACTCTTTCAGCCGGGGCGCCCGTTGCGCCAACTCTTTCCCCAAATGGAAGTTGAACTCTCCCAAACCTACGTTACGGTCTTTTGCGGAATAAAGTTCGACGGCAATTCTTTTGGTCTTTTGGTGTTTCACAGGCATTCGTTTCTTGGTCCTTAATTCTTTTAGATAGATACAACTATCATACAAATTGTTGCTTCCCTTTCCGAAAAAATATATGTTTGCTTTTCGATATGAATTCGTGTGTAATTTACGTGTTTTGCCTCCTTTATGTTTCAATTTTTTTGGATTTTTTTTTCTCGCATCCCCAAAGATCGGCAAGCATCTTTTCAAAGCGTTTCCCGATCTTGTCCGGATCATACTCAGCAGCCCGATCGATTACCGGTTGCTGCATACTGCGACGAAAGGTCTCGTCCGACATCAGTCGGGCGAGTTCTTCTGTATAGCAATCCATGTCGAACGGTGGTATCAACACACCGCATCGGCCGCTTGGAGAGAGAATTGCCCTCACTCCTTCCGAACAGTCGAAGGCAATCGGTATAACGCCCGCCTGTTGTGCCTCGCATAGAACCAGGCCCCAACTGTCGAGTGTGGAGGTGAGACAAAGAATGGCCGCTTCGTTGTAATAGGGCCACGGATCGGTTGTCGATCCGCAGAAAGTTACGCGAGGCAGTTGGCGTTCATGAGCTTCACGTTCCAAAGCGTCACGTTCTTCTCCGTCACCGACGATTTTTAATTCCCAATGCGGAAAACGGTTGCAGAGCCGTCCCCAAATTTCGAGAAGACGGTCGATCCGTTTCCCGGCATACGAAAGCCTTCCAAGGTAGAGGACCACCTTCTTCTTATCCAATGAATAGGGATGTTCCGCGGGTGGAATCGCATTGGGCATAACAACGAACTTGTTGTCCTCCGGATCAATATCGAGCCTCCGACAAAGTTCCTGTTTGTATCCTTCGCACAGTACCGTATAAGCATCGCAATGGTTGTATATCCGTTTGTGTCGCCGTACGATCTTGTGTTCGAAAGAGTGGAAAACATATTCCCGCGGTTGTTGCCAGAACCGGTATCGAATACGCTTCCAGCCTCCGTTTTGCAAGGCATTGCGCTTGCGGAGTGAAAGGACATAATCGATTTCCTGAAGAGGAAGATCGTGGCAGGCATATATCACTTTGCAGGGAAGTGCTGTGGCAAGGCGGTCGAAATTGTAAAAAATTACTACGGCAACGATCAACACCTCGATGTCCCGTTCCTTGCAAAATGGAACTAGCAACTCTGCGTATCGGGCGAGTTTGTATCTGCTGCCGTCCGATTTTCCGGGCAGTTGCGTGAAATGTACCGATGCCCGTTCTTCTTCGGTGAGTCGGTCTACATGCAATCGTGCGGCGACAATCTCCACATTGTGGCCGTGAGCAGCGAGCCATACGGCTAAACGTGAGGTTACTTTTTCAGCCCCTCCGAAAGGATATTCGTTGTGAAAAAAAGCTATGTGCATACTCTTTAGTCGTGTCGTTTGTCGAGTTTGAATGCTTTTATTGCCTCCCTTTCCTTCCTTGCCACCGGTTTGTTCGCATCCGATTGAACCGGTTGGGGTCAATCCAGTTGTTGCATTTCGATCAATTTGGCGTAGATGCCTTTTTGCGCCATCAGCTCTGCATGGGTCCCTTGCTCGGCGATCCGACCTTGTTCGATGACAATGATTTTGTCGGCATTGTGAATGGTGCTCAATCGGTGAGCGATGACCAGCGAAGTTCGTCCCTTAAGCAGCGAATTGAGAGCTTCCTGTACCAGTTTCTCACTTTCGGTGTCGAGCGCCGAGGTCGCTTCATCCAAAATCAATATTTCCGGATTCTTCAGAACGGCCCGTGCAATGCTCAGACGTTGTCGTTGCCCGCCGGAAAGCTTGGTCCCGCGGTCCCCGATATTGGTCTGGTATCCATCGGACGTTTCCATAATGAAGGAATGGGCATTGGCTATTTTTGCCGCATTCTCTACCTGGGTGAACGAAGCTTCCGCGTTGCCCAGCCGGATGTTGTTCTCGATGGTGTCGTTGAACAGGACAGTCTCTTGTGATACGATACCCAGACGGGCGCGCAAACTCTCCGATGAATACTCTTTGATGTTGCGGCCGTCGATGAGAATCTCTCCGCTGCAAACGTCATAAAAACGCGGAATCAGGTCTGAAATAGTCGACTTTCCTCCTCCAGAAGGGCCTACCAGAGCTACGGTTTCACCCTTGTGGATCGTGAAGTCGATTCCGGAAATTACCTCGCGTTGTTCGTATGCAAAGTGGACATTTCGAAATTCTATGCACTCCCGAAAATCCTTGAGTTCCACTGCATTCGGCGCATCGGGAACTGCATTCGGCGTGTCAAGCAATGAAAGGACACGGTCTCCGGCAGCGATTCCCTGATTGATGTTGCTGAATGCATCCGTGAATGAGCGGATAGGACGTGTGATCTGAGTGAAAATACCGAGGTAAGCGAGGAATCCGCCTACGCTCAACGAGTCGTTCAATACCAGATGTCCTCCGAAAACGAGCAAACCGGCTGCTGCTACGATACCGAGGAACTCACTCATGGGAGAGGCAAGTTGCTGTCGGCGAGCCATGGAGCGTGCGATGTTCGAATATATCTGGTTGATCTGATGAAATTTGTTTTTAAAAAAACCTTCGGCATTGTACCCTTTGATAACTTTCATACCCGACAGTGATTCGTCGAGAATGGAGGTCAGGTCGCCGAAATTTTCCTGTGCGGCTTTGGCTGAATGTCGCAGCCTTTTGACGATCGATCCGATAATCAATCCCACAATGGGAAGATATACAGCGGAAAAGATCGTTAACTCCCAAGATATTTTCAGCATGGCAAACATGTAACCGGCAATGAGAAACGGTTCGCGGAAAGCCACCTGGAGGGTGTTGGTGATGCAGAA
>CASDWR010000024.1 GCA_949284665.1 uncultured Rikenellaceae bacterium
AAAACGTTAAATCTTCGATTTTTCGCAAAAAAACAAGTAAATTTTTGAGTAGTCTACCTTTTAAGATGTAAACTATTGATAATCAACAAGAATACGATGATGCATCGGAATATCCGAGATAATGGTCGATTTTTGCAAAAAAAGAGAGTAATCCGCGTGTAGGAAGGCGATTCGCCAAAATATGCGGAGCGATTTCCGACAAATTGATTTGACAGATGAAACGATACTCGAATGAATTACCATCCAAGTCAAAATAGGCAGGATATTCATATCCGACCAGCAGATCTGGATTTCCACAGAAGTGACTTGCGCACCGCTTTACACAACCGGATGGTCTTGAAAGAGATAAACGAATCGGTTTCATATCATCTGCCAAATTCCAATACACACAAGAGAGGAGGATCGTTTTTCAATCGAACAACACACTGGGATTCATAATGGCAGGGCTATCCCACTTTATCCCGTAATGTTCGCGCAACACCTTCTCCTTGGCATGCCAATAGGCAAAACAAAACCCCATTCCCCGAGTTTCACCACTCAAAAGTGCATATATTTTTCGGTTTGCATCATCGATGATACGTTCGTACCATGCACTCCACTCAATCGGATCTATTTTCAGGTGTCCTATTTGTTCGATTTCGTCGAAATCTCCCCTATCCGCACGGTCAATATTGCGACGATAAAGGCCGATCTGTTCCATAACATCTTCACCCTCATCAAGTTCGTGACCGGTATAGGATTCGATACGACGGATCAAAAGGAGTTCGAATTCAAGCAATTCGAGTTTCAATCGTGGATGATCGGTAAGAATCGTAATCATTCTCGAAACAGCCAGATATAAATTGTCGAGCATATGGTCATAACCTTCCAGATATTTTGCAGTATCGAGGAAATCCTTTGCCAATGCAGCGACTTCCCATTCCCGGTCCCCATTTTCCACACAATCTTCGGCAACCAATACATCTCCACAACAAACCTCCCAATACGCATCGAGCGTTTCAGACTTGCCGTCACGTGCCAAACCTTCCAAGTTTTTGCGCGCTCTTTCCAGCTCTTCCCGATAATTGAAATTCTGCTCCATATTCAACAAACCTTTCAGTCAATTGGATTTTTTAAGAGGGTCACCTCACCACAAAATGTTTCACCAGCTGAAGTTCACCATCAGGGGGTGTTTCCGTCTTGAAAAGTGGACACAAAATAGTAGTTTCCGTACTTTGTTTGCCGTCAATATCGAGAGCACCCTGCAACAGTGCCTCCAAAAATTTCGTCTCTGCCATCTTTTCCTCATACATCCTGTCAGTCAACTGTTTGCATTCCTTGAGCACCGTACCGCCATACTTCAACAATTTGCTGTATGCCACGGAACCAAACCCAAATGCGGGTAAACTGAGCGCAGCGCTTGCTTGTGAAATCGACAAATTCGACAAAGTGGTCTTGAGATTTTTCAGTTGATCGAGATAACGGACACATGATCTGTGCTCGGCTACGATCGGCAGTAAATTGTCGCCACGTTTGGGTTCCAAAGTAACGGCTTTACATACTTGTCCGGCATCGGTTTCCAAATAATAAGTATATATTTCATATTGGGGCTTTGTTTTTTCGAGCAAAGACTCCATTTGACTATATGCATTGGAAAGGCCAATAAGGAATTCGTCCATATTTTTCTGTCCGGATGATTTCGGTCTTTCCCATTGATTTTGGATCGTTTTTTCACTCCACATGGGTTGCGTCACGACCGCTTGCGAAAGTCTAGCATCTTTCGGAACATTCAAAGCCATACGGTCTTTGGTAAGTTTTATATCATAAAAGATGTACTGTCCCGACCAGTTGTCAGTATTTGCCAGCCAAAACATCAGTTGTTGACATCCGTCGATGGGAACCGTTATGGTTTGCGGTTCCATTGTTTCGTACAATGCCACTTGTGCCACCACTTGTTGGTCCGCTCCGATCAGCAACGTCTCCGTGTAATCATCGGGACGGATATAAGGATTACAACATGCAACGGTAAACGTCACGCTGTTGTACTCTCCATAAGTATTGAAGGCCGCACAGGAATTTTCCATTGCTTCGCCACCTGCAGCGAGCATCAGAAATGCCGCCGCCCCTATCAAGGTACTGCCGACCACTGCACCGCCGACGGCAATACCACCCGCGACAAAAGCCGAACCGACAGCAATACCGCCCAAGGCTCCGGCAGCTGCACCATCCGATCCGGAGAGTACTCCGTGATCGAGCGAAAAATGTACGCTGGTCTGAAGCATAAAACCTTTATAAATACGTTGACCTTTCAGGTCGAAGTATTCTTTTTGGGTAGTTCCATCGTAGAATATTTTATCTTTGGAATCTTTCATCGGACTTACGTAATGGATATACGGAGGCCCGAGATCAATAAGGTCGACGGTATACGGACAATCAGGTTTAGGATGAACGAAAAGATCGTTTTCGACAGGTTCTCCACGATATAGAACGATGTCGGCTACTCCGTATGCAGCGACATTGAGCGTTGCGGAGCCTTGATTCTCAAATCGCAATCTGCGACAACGATTCAACGGTACGGTATAATGCTGATTTGGATACGTAGCGATCAAAGGGGTTTCAAGCACGAGTTCATCATCG
>CASDWR010000025.1 GCA_949284665.1 uncultured Rikenellaceae bacterium
CCGTGCGTAGTAATGCGACAGGTGCAGTCCCGGTTCCGGTCGTGTTCCCGAGTCGAGTGCGCGATAACCGTATTTGTAGATGATGAAATTGTTGTTGTCGTAGTGTTTGTGTTGGGTGGGGACACCCCCGCTGACGAAGAGTACGTAGGTATCATCTTCATCCACTCCGGAGCGCATGTATACCTGCCCCATCGTGTCGAAATAGATGGAATGCTGTTCGGTTTCGCTGTCTGCGGTCGCATCGGCCGTCGGGGCCGTCTTGTGAAGCAAACGCAGGAAAGGCATGGCATCTGCAGGACGGCGTTGGTAGAATTTTGTCAACAAACGGGCGGCGACAGGCATGATTTCGGGATGTCTTTCGCCGAAGAGATTGGCGATCTCGGCTACATGCGCGTTCATATCGAGCCGAGGCAATAGACAGGTGTAATGGTGCACATCACCGAAACCGTACTCTTTGTTCCCAGGTAAACGGACCCAGTCCATGTAGTTCAGATAGCCGATCATGTACTCCATCTTTTCGGTGATGTCGATACCCGTTGCCGAACGGAACGTGTAGATGAAATCATATTCGGCATAGGGATAAAATCCGAATGAGTACTGTGCACAGGCCGAGGCTCCTCCTCCCTTCTCCCCGGCCATCGTAGCACGGAATTCAACCATTTTCTGATGGAGATCGTAACCGTTTCGGATCATTTGTTCGCAGTGGTCGTCGTCGATTCCTTCGCCATAGAAAGTCAAGCCAAGATACCACGGCAAAATGGCTACTCCGTAACATCCGGATTTATGATCGCTGATGTTCTCTCTGAAGCGCGGTTTTCGAATGCCGGGGCCATGCCATGCAATATTGTCCATTACCTTGTACAAAGACTCTCCGAGGGATATGCGTTCCGCTTCATCCAGATCATTGTAGATCCAGTCGTAAGCGCAGAGGGTGCATATTTGGGAGAAGGCATACCAGGCGATGTTCAAATCGTTCTGTACACGCAGGGTGTAGTAATAGATGAGTTTCTTGAGCAGTTCACGGGTGAAATCGAAATATTTCCGTTCGCCGGAGATCAGGTAGAGCATAGCCGCTTCTGAGGCTCGAATACCGTATTCATGGTTCGTGTTGCTTTCGCCGGTAGGAGTTAAGGCATCGACAAACTCGATTGGCTTTCCGATGATGTTGTCGATCCGTTTTTTCATGGCATCGTACGTGCCTTTTTCAAAAGAGGAAGCCGTTTTTCGGATTTGCGGGATCTCTTCGGCAGTAAAGAACATCCGCGGGTGATCCGTTCTGATCCGCTCCATCCATGCATACTCATTCGGTGCCAGTGGGGTAATGGCGAATGCATTTTGCCACAGCGATGCAACTCCTGTGAGGAGTGTGCAAAGAACTATTTTTTTCAGGTTTTTCATGTCCGTGGTTTTTACAGGTTGAACCCTTTGCGGCGCTTTTGGGTTGACCGGTGGATGACAAACAAGTCATCCGTATCCGGCCGATTACAAAAATACTATTTCCACCCAGGATTCTGTTTGAACTTCTTGCACAAATCCATTTCGCGTTGTGGGATAGGAAGAAGTTCATGTTTATTCTTTGTCGTATAGATACCGGCGAGGTAGTAGCTGGGAGCCGTACTTGACCAGTCGGCCAGATGTTGGTATGTGTGGCTTACGGTTTCGTAGTATATTCCCCAGCGGATCAGATCCTGACGACGGTGTCCTTCGAAAGCCAACTCCCAGGAACGTTCGTCGCGAACGGCCTGACGGAAATTTTCGTAAGAGAGACCGTCTTCAAGGTCGGCGACATCCGACGGGGTCGTAATATTCAGCCCGTATGCACGGCGACGCACCATGTTGACCGCTTCGTATGCTTCGGAAGTCGGACCATTGTTGACTTCGTTCAACGCTTCGGCGTATAGCAGCAGAACATCGGCATACCGCAGTACATACCAGTTTATATTGGTGTAGTTGTTGTCCACCAGATTGTTGTCGTCCGGGACATAGACTTCGGTATCCCATTTTCTGGGGAAGAGGTGCAAACCGTACAGGGTTCGCCAGCTGTCATTCCAGTCTGCGTGTGTTGCCTCCCATGCCATTAGAAAGGTGACATCGCTGTTCGGCACACCGTCGACCGTCTTTTGAACCATACATTTTTTCCCTTCCGAGGTGTACTGGTAATCGGCATAGGAGATGGCCCACCTTTTGTCGTTTTTCGGGTCTTTCCAGTCGGTCAGGAAAGTGGGACAGATTCGGAAGAATGCATTGTGCCCGTGATTTCCACCCCGCAGTCCTCCGGCTGAGGCACGTACACCGTTGAAATTCCCTACACGACCGCTGGAGGTGTTGGTCGACAGAGGCGAATAATAGGAGATCTCGATCAGGCTCTCGGTAGCGTTCCATACGTTGCTGCCCGCGTTTTTCCATAATTGTTCGAAATCGGCCAGCAGCGAGTGATTCCCAGACGAAATGAGTTCTTGGGCTGTACTGACTGCCAATGCCCATTTGGATTCATCCTGTACCGGATAACCTGCCCAGGTAGCATAGACTTTGGCCAACAATCCGAGAGCGCCGCCCTTGGAAATACGAAAACTGTTATCCGAGCGGACATCGTCGTTGATGGCATAAGGCAAATTTTTCACTGCATATTTCAGGTCTTTTTCGATAAATTGATATATGACCTCCGGTTTTTCCTGGGTGTACTGGGATGGGGACCAATAGGACTGTTCGGTGGAGACGATCAATGGCACATTGCCGAACCAGCGCACCAGTTCGAAGTAGAGTAATCCGCGCAATGCATGCGCTTCAGCCACGTACACCTCGCACAGTTTTTGGTCTTTTTCCGAGAAAGAAGCCATTTTCTCCTCCATCGTTTCCAGGAAGTAGTTGGCTTCATAAACGGCGGCATAAAGGGCTGACCACGTGTTTTGTACATACGTAGAAGAGGTCCCGTAGGCGTTGCTGCCTTCGAGGCGTACATCTACGAGCGAACTGCCTTCGATTTTCGCTTCGTCGGTCGGCAAAGCGAACACCATCGAAAGGTTGTGACGGTAAATCCCGTCCACGGATATCCCTTTATAGATACCCCACAGAAGCGTTTCCGCCATTGTCGCGTCGGTGATGAGGCTTTTGTCGACCTGCGTGTATACGTTTTCTTCGAGCGAGCACGAAGAGGTCGACAGCATCAGACCAACGACAGTCGCACAAATTATAATCTTTTTCATACGGAAACCATTTTAAAAGTTAAGTTCGACACCGACGGTCCATATCCGGCTTTTGGGATAGGCTCCATAATCGAGACCGGGCATCAGAGGACTGGACCTCATGCTTACTTCGGGATCGTAACCACTGTAACCGGTCAGACAGAAAAGATTCTGTGCCGTGGCATAGAGGCGCAATTTGGTGATGCGGGCTTTTCGTACCCACTTTTCGGGGAACGTGTAGCCGAGGGTCAGGTTCTTCAGACGGAGGAAAGAGCCGTCCTCGATGAAGCGTGAATAGATGTCATTGCGTACGTAACCCTTTGCCGAAGGAACCTTGTTCGAGGCATTGTCGGTTGTCCAACGGTTCGCCACTTCACCCAACATATTTATCATTTCAAGGTCCGACTGGGTGGCATACATGCGTTGTGCGTTGTAAATGTCATTCCCATAGACGAATTGTAACATGAAACTCAGATCGACACCATAAAAACGGAAGGTGTTCGACAGACCGCCATACCAGTCGGGTTGTCCGTTCCCGATGCATGTACGGTCGTTTGTGGTTATGATACCGTCGCCATCGAGATCCTTGTATTTTACGAATCCCGGACTGATGGATGTCCCCGCATGCGAACTGATATCCGTTACGCCGGGTTTCAGGTGCATCGATCCATCGCCGTACACGTTGAAATCAGAACTCTGGTATACACCGTCGAAAACATACCCGTACATGTTACCGAGGGGTTTTCCCTCTTCGGCGATGTAGTCGTAGTTGCTGAACGAGGTGTTGATTCCCGACCGTGCGAACATGTAACTTTTGTCGCTGCGAAGCGATATGAGCGTATTTCGGATAAATGAGATGTTGAAATCCGTGGTCCAGGTGAAATTTTTGGTGCTGATATTGACGGAATTGATTGTCAATTCGATTCCTTTGTTCCGAATATCGCCGATATTTTGCCATTGCGAGGCGAATCCGGTTACGTAGGACAAGTCATGTGAGAGCAGCAGGTCCTTTGAATCCTTGATGAATGCATCGATCGTGATGTTTAGGCGACTGTTGAGAAATCCCAGGTCGAGACCGATGTTGGTTGTTTGCGAAGCTTCCCATTTCAGATCCTTGTTTGCCAGATGCGAAGGCAGCAGGGCGATTACCTGCTCGGAACCCACACCGTACATGCTTGCCGTATACAGGTCGAGCGAAAGGTAGTTGGTAATCCGATCGTTACCGACTAAACCCCAGCCGACACGCAGTTTCAGATTGGAAAGCCAGTCCTTATCTTTCAGAAACGATTCGTTCGAGAGGTTCCAGGCGGCAGCGAACGAGGGGAAATAACCCCATTTGTTATTCTTGGCGAATACGCTCGATGCGTCTGCACGGATGGTGGCCGTTACCATGTAGCGATTGTCGAAACTGTAAAAGGCTCGGGAGAAAAATGACAGCCGGCGGTTGTCGGTTTTATTGGAGTTCACCGTACTCGGAACGGCACCTAATCCCAGATTGTCCACTCCCAGGTTGTCCAGCGGGAAATCATGCGCCTCGCCGTAGAGCCATTCAGCACGGGTGTATGATGTCTCATGACCGAGAATGACGTTGACTTTGTGTTTTTTGTTGAACGTGCGGTTGAAAGTGAGTTGATTCGTATTGGAATAGCGCATGTTACGCGATGTTCGTGAATAACCGTAAGGACCCGAACCGCGGTCGGCCGTGGAAGACCCGTTTTTATAGAAACGGTCGTTGCGGCCGGTGTTGATGTAATAGCTCCCTGCCGTTCGGAACGAAAGGTATTTCCCGATCTGCCAAGTTAAGGCTCCATAGGCATTCCATGTGTCGATGACCTGTTTTTGGTCGGTATTTTCGGCATTGACAAGCGGATTGTAGAAAACCTGGCTGTTTGTTCCAAGCTGGTCCATAATCGGGTCGACGGGGTTGTATCGCAGATCATAATCGGTGGTGAAAAGACCGCCGACGGGACGGTACATCAGAATATTGCTCAATGTACTGCCCCCTGTTCCGATACCTGTACTTTTGAGATTCGCATAGCTGATAGTAGAAGAAAATGTCAATTGCTTGTAAATTTTCTGCGTCAGTTTCAGTTGGGCCGTATTTTTGGCGTAAGAACTTGTTTCGAAAAGTCCTTCCTCGTCGAAATTCGAATATGAAAGGGCGTATTGTGTCTCCTTGTTACCGCCTCGAACGCTGATATCGTGGTTTTGCGACCAGGTAGGACGGAACGCTTCCTCCTGCCAATCGATACCGGATACGTTTTTGTAATCTTCCATTGTCTGGTATCGGTACGGCGTACCGATTACATCGTTGCCAATTCGATAGTAGAGGCCTTCGTATTTCAACGGGTTTAGTTCCATCTGCAGGTCGACGAATTCATAAGGGGTCAACAGGTCGAGGTGTCTTGAAAGGATTCGATAGCTCACCGAACCGTTGTACGATATTTCAGGGCGGCCGTTGTGTCCCGATTTGGTGGTAATCAGTACAACGCCGTTGGCTGCACGCGATCCGTAAATGGCTGATGCAGAAGCATCTTTCAGGATCTCGATCGACTGGATATCCTGATTGGCCAGGTGGTCCAGACTGGAAACTTCGAATCCATCGATGATGTAGAGAGGCGAAGCATCTCCGGTGATGGTCCCGATACCGCGAATTCTTACGTCGAAACTCGATCCAGGGGTACCGTCGGTAGAAGTGATGTTCACTCCGGCGACCATTCCGCCCAGCGCTTCGAAAACCGAAGCGGTTTTATGGTTTTCCAACGCTTTGGCATTTACCGACGATACGGATCCTGTCAGGTCGCTTCGTCTCATCGTACCATAGCCGATCACCACGACCTCGTCCAACAGATTGACATCCTCTATGAGGACTACGTCGATCGTCTTGCGATTGTGGACGGCTATGGTTTGTGATTTATAACCCATAAAGCTGAATACGAGGGCTCCGCCTTCGGGAACTTGAATTCGATACTTCCCATCGGCATCGGTGATCTGTCCAACGGTGGTTGTTTCGATCAGGACGGAGGCACCGACCAGCGGATTTCCGTTTTCGTCGGACACCGTTCCCGATACGGTCATCATCTTGTTTTGACCCGAAACCCCCGTCGGAAGTGAAAATATCAGAATCCCGACAACGATGTTTCCGATATGTTTAATGATTTTTTTCATAATCTGCACATTTTATTCACCGGTATAATCGGGATCGAACCAGATGATCAGTCGTGTCGTCTGATAGGTGTTGGTTGTGGTCGTATTGGGATTGACTCCGTCGGTATTGAATTTTGTGATCATCGTCATGATGCCGTTGGCATAGCCGTATTCATCGACGAATTTTTCCGGGTTGACCACAAATCGCAGGCTTTCGGGTTCGAAATAACCTCCGGTGAAAGAGAGTTGGTTCTTGTCGTAATTGTCCCAGTAGGTCATCGGGTAACGGACTCCGTAGTTCGGCGGCTGATTGATCGAGTTGTAATATTTGTTCCATACGGTTTTCAGGAAACCGGAGTTGTCCTGGTTGAGGCGTTTGTCGTTCGTATGTTCCTCGGGTCCGTAC
>CASDWR010000026.1 GCA_949284665.1 uncultured Rikenellaceae bacterium
CAGCTTGAACTCTACATTGTTTCCAAAAGGAATGAATCGCAACTGTTCCACTGCCTGCGGAGTCAACTTACGTGTTCCGAAAATCGTATCGATAACAGCGATCGTGAAAGTCTCCAGATTCTTACGGCCACTCTTTTTCAACATGGCCATGGCTACGGAATCATCTTCCGAGTAGATCTTTCTCTCAACCTCCATCGTCCCGGTCAACACGAAATTGATAAGCGTATCGAAACTGCCGGTATACACGTTATTCACCTGTTTGTAGGCGCGTTCTGCCGTACGAATATCCTTAATCCGCTCAATGACGGCCGCTTCACGGGCTTTGACCGTCTTCTGGAAACGCAATGGCGTCATAATTTGCTCATACAGCACATAAGCCAAAGCCACTATTGCAATGGCGAGTACGACTTGAATAACTTTTTTCATTTCTATTTTTAGTATTAAGTTTGTATCGGAATACTACAATAAATCGCGGCAATCATGCTTAACGAACATATTGCGTCTCAAATTTACGCTAAATTTGGATTTACACCAACTTTTGGACAAAAAAAAATCATCGAAAGTCTGGCAGACTGGATTTGCGACTCCGATTATTCCGAAATATTCATACTCAACGGATACGCAGGAACTGGCAAAACTTCGTTGATTGCCGCCTTTGTATCCGTACTCAAAGACATAAAAATCAAACCCATACTGCTTGCCCCGACCGGAAGGGCTGCAAAAGTGCTTTCCCGACATGCCAAGGAAAGGGCTTCGACAATCCACAAAAGAATCTATCGCCAAAAAAATCCCGCATCGCCCGAATCGCATTTTTCTCTCGACTTCAATCGTGAAAAAGACGCCTGCTTCATCGTCGACGAAGCATCAATGATCTCCACCTTCTCGAACGAAGGGAATATCTTCGGTTCGGGATCACTTCTGGATGACCTTTTTTCGTATGTCCGGCAGGGAAATCGTTGCCGTATCATGTTCGTCGGGGATAATGCCCAACTGTCACCGATCGGACACGACATCAGTCCCGCACTCGACCCCAAGGAAATGGAGCATTATGGCCCCGTCATCTATCGTTCGCTCGATGAGGTGGTCCGCCAGGAGGTCGATTCCGGTATTCTGTTCAATGCCACGATGGTCCGGAGTATGCTTGAAGCCGACATCTATGAACCGCCCCTCTTCGAAACAGGATATCCCGACTTCATTGCCATCGACGGCAACGAATTCCTGGAAGAGGTGGAAAACTGCTACTCGCGGTATGGCCGTGACGACACGATCGTCATCACCAGGTCCAACAAACGGGCGAACCGATTCAACGAAGGCATTCGACGTCATATACTTTATGCCGAAGAGGAGATCGAGTCGGGAGACATGCTGATGGTCGTCAAAAACAACTACCACTTTACCGAGCGAATCGAAAATTGCAGGATCGACTTTATTGCAAACGGTGACATTGCACGATTGACTCGTATCAGACGTTTCGAAGACCTTTACGGCTTTCGTTTCGCCGAGGCACGGCTTACATTCCCGGATTACGACGATTATGAACTCGATTGCAAAATTCTGCTCGACACACTCGCTTCCGAATCCCCATCTTTAACCCCCGACGAGAGCAACCGGCTGTTCCTGTCGGTAGCCGAAGATTACGCCGAAATCACATCGAAAGCCAAACGATACAAAGAGGTTCGAGAAAATCCGCACTTCAATGCGATGCAGATTAAATTCGCTTATGCCGTCACATGCCACAAGGCACAAGGAGGAGAGTGGAAAGCCGTATTCGTGGATCGCATGCTTTTCGGCGACGAACCGATGACCCGTGATATGATGCGTTGGCTTTATACAGCCATCACACGGGCCAGTGAACGGGTATATGTTGTCAATTTTGACGACCGGTTTTTCGACAAGCGTTGAGACGTTCCTCACCTGCCAGGAATATATTTCTCATGATTATCAACCGGTTCAATAGAAGTATTCCTTCTGGAACCCATCCCTCCCCCCCCATCAGTTTTTTCACATTTATTTTCTATCGCCCTGTTTATTTTAAGAATATCAGGGCGATAAGGATCTGTTGGGATCGAGTTTGCAAAATGCTCCGGCAACCGAGGATTGCTTTTCACGATCCGGATATTTCAATCCGTTCCGTTCTCTGTCCGGATTTTCCGAAACGAAACGACAAAAACGGGATGCTTATTGACAAGCATCCCGACAACTTTCGTAAACGAGGGGAAATTATCGACCCCTGTTCATTTAGGCACCTGCGTACATAACGGCCTGATATCAGGGTTCGAAAGATCAGGCAATGCACCCATGCCCGACACAAGTTCCCCGACAATCTATTTCAGATATCCGACCATGTGTACCAATCGGGGCACCACCCCCTGTGGAAAATCACAAGCCTCGTTGACCGCCTCCTCATTCCATCGACCGCATACGACCGTCCCCATGCCATTCGCCGCACAGAAAAGATAAATGTTTTGGGAAACGTAACCCGAATCGGTTTCTGCCCACTTTTCATTGCCTTCGGTAGCGATCACAATATTCAGCGCCGGCATATTCCCCCGGATTGGCTGTCGATAATCGCCCGCCTTCACAGGATAGAGCGTATGGTCAGATGCCTGATAGCGATAGGTACCCTCCGGAAGAATCACATACAAACGAATTTCCTGCTGATTCATGGCCGTGGGAGCCGTCAGCTTTTGTTCTTTCGGGCGATTCATCCCGTCGGCAGCCCACAACAAATCGGAAAGATCGCGTTTCGTAATAGTTTTGTCCGCATATTCGCGAACCGTCTGGCGAAGCGAAAGAGCCTTCATCAACGACGCTCCACGCGACAAGTCGGGACTTTCCAACTTCATCGGCTTCAACTCCCCGGCTCCAACAACTCCCGCCGAAAGCGTCAAGCCCAAAAGAGCACCGAATAACCTTCTTTTCATAACCTTCTTTTTTAAATGTTTCACACAAAAATATCACGAATTTTCGAGAATGACGACTCGACAATCATCATTGTTCTCGAAAAAAGTCGAAACCGGTACACTGCCGCCTTTTTCGCGCATCGGCTAAGGAATAAAAATCGAACTTTGTATTTTTTGCGAAAAATAATTACCTTTGTAAGCTGTTTAACTTTTTAAAAAATTTTGTCGAAATGCCAAAAATGAAAACGAATGCCGGAGCAAAGAAACGCTTCGATTTCACCGGCACCGGGAAAATCAAGAGAAAACACGCTTTTAAAAGCCACATTCTCACGAAGAAAACCACAAAACAGAAACGAAACCTGACTTACTCGGGCATCGTTTCACCAGCCGATCAGGCCAAAATCAAGCTGCTTCTTGTAAAATAAGCAGTCTCACTCTTTTGTTTAACAAGGAATGAATTAGCCCCGAAGAGTGTGAGAGAATCACACCGCTAACCATTCGTAAAACTTTCAGATTATGCCAAGGTCAGTAAATGCAGTAGCATCAAGAGCCAGAAGAAAAAAAGTTTTAAAGCTTGCCAAAGGAAACTTTGGTTCAAGGGGAAACGTCTGGACGGTAGCCAAAAACACCGTCGAAAAAGGATTGACTTACGCTTACCGTGATCGTAAGGGTAAGAAAAGGAACTTCCGCAGTTTGTGGATTCAGCGTATCAACGCTGCAGCCCGCACCCACGGAATGACCTACTCTGAATTCATGGGAAAACTCAATGCTAAAGGGATTGCCCTCAACCGCAAGGTATTGGCAGACCTCGCAATGAATCATCCCAAGGCTTTCGAGAAAATCGTTAAAACAGTTAAATAGGTTGCGTCAGCAACTAACGAACGCCTCCGGATAATCCGGAGGCGTTTTTTTACGTACTGGCAAATACCACCCAAATTCACAATCAATGTCCCGTGGCCAGCATTCGAACATCCCATCCCCATCGCCGGTGGGGTATGCCCCTGACCTGTCCATCCACCGGTACGATCTTTGGCAATTTACATAAAGTCCATAACCGAGGACAAAGGCCGATAGGGTTTGCCAGAAAACTCCCGATCCGATAACGATCCTCCATAATCACCCCCTCCCTCCGGACAAAACGAAATTCTGGATACTCGATGTGATAGGAGACGGCCTCACCATTCCCCTATTCCCTCGAGCTAACGTACCTGTATCGTGTAATCGGAGCGGTATGTCACGCAAGGCCATTTCGTATTTTTCCAATTGCCGGTCCTCGCATCCCTCTCAAAACGGTAGGAAACCTGAAGCAATGGCAAAGTATTTTCATTCAATTGATCCGTAAAGTCCCCCCCGCGCGTCAGCAATGCCGAAGCGAACAACTTCAAGGCATCATAACCCCGATAGGAGTAGAGCGATGGGATATCCTCGAAGGCTTCTATATAACGTCTGTCGAAAGCATTTACCGCCTCATTGCCCCGATCGGCATGGTAATTGGTCACGAACGAGACATTGAGTTTGAAAAAAAGGTTTTTCTCGATATTCCGATAACGGCTCCATCGGGAACTGCCTACCACGCGGACCGGTCCGCATGAAAGTGACCGGGCAACCCGATTGTTCTGTACGGAACTGAGATTGGCCAAAACAAGCTCCGTATCCGCCTCTTCGTTCGAAAGCACAACGAAAATCTTGCTGTTTCGACCGCTCATCAACGAATCGAGTACCTCCATGGGGGTCTCTTTCGTATAATTCAATCTTCGATAAGGACGATGACCAATAACAGACAATACCTCACGCTCGAACTCTTCGTCGCTGCGACCGCTCGAAACGAGGAAAATTTCCCCGCTATCATCCAACAAAGCCTCCAAACCTTCGGATTTGGTCTCAGCGGCCGGTGCCAACTGATAACACACCGACCCATAGTCCTGCTTCAGAA
>CASDWR010000027.1 GCA_949284665.1 uncultured Rikenellaceae bacterium
CTCGAACCAGGAACGACAGGACCAGAATCTGTAATGTTACCATTACACCATAGCCCAATACTCAGTTTTTAAGCGGGGACAAAATTAGAGTTTTAATTTTATTTGTGCAACTTTTTTAGTAAAAATATTCGAAGTCCGGTATGTTTCGTATTTGTTGCCGTATGTGCAAGAATCGGGGGAAGAAGTTTAAAATTCGGACAATCGCAATGCGAATGGATCGAGACGGAATTCGGATGGGTATATGGGGTTACGCTGAAACCGTGTGCAACTTCCATGCGGTCGGATATCGGTTCGGTGGGGTTTCGGATCGTATGCCGAATTCGGATAAGGTAATTCGTTATCCCGACGAAATTTGTTTACCTTTGCAGCGCGTCGAAGGGGCCGGCGTTGGTATGCAATTTGTTCCGTTAGTAACGAAAAATAATGTTTACGGATATGGCTAAAAAAAGCAGTAAGAAACAAGTATCAGAACAAGAGGGAGTTATGGTTGAGGATGGGTTTGTGGAAGGAGAAGCTTATCCGAACTGTGAGGGGGAGCCTTGTGCCAATGTGTCAGGAGAAGAGACTCCCACGTCAGAGGAATCGGAAAAAATGGCAGAATCGCCTGTCGAACAAGCGCTCGCTGAAGCAGCCGAATGGAAAGATAAATATTTACGTATGGCGGCAGAGTTCGATAACTACCGCAAACGTACGTTGAAGGAGAAGATGGACCTTATCTCTGCGGGAGGAGAAGATGTGGTTAAGGCGATACTGCCGGTTCTGGATGATTTCGAACGGGCATTGCAGGCCATGGAGCAGAGTACGGATATCCCTTCCGTGCGGGAGGGAGTGGTTCTCATATCGCAAAAGTTGAACGATACGTTGCGAGCGAAAGGTGTTACGGAGATCGAGGCAGTCGGAATGCCGCTCGATACGGATTTACACGAAGCAGTGGCGAAATTCCCGGTTGAGGATGACAGAAAAGGGAAAATCATCGATGTCGTTCAGAAAGGGTACAAACTGAAGGACAAGGTGATTCGTTATGCGAAAGTGGTAGTGGGCGAATAGGAGGAGCCGAGAGAAGAAAACTATGGCAAAAAGAGATTACTACGAAGTGCTTGGTGTGGATCGCAATGCGAACGAAGATGAAATCAAGAAGGCGTACCGCAAGGCGGCCATCAAGTACCACCCGGACAAGAATCCCGGCGACAAGGAGGCTGAAGAAAAATTCAAGGAGGCAGCCGAGGCGTATGATGTATTGAGCAATCCCGACAAACGAGCCCGTTACGATCAGTTCGGTCATGAAGGGATGAGCGGTATGGGCGGCGGAGGCGGTGCCTCGTATGGAGGTTTCTCTATGGAGGATATATTCCGCAATTTCGGAGACATTTTCGGCGGCCATTTCGGAGGTTTCAGCGGCTTCGGGGGGTTCGGATCGTCGGCAGGCGGACAGCACCAGGTCAATCGTGGGTCGGACTTGCGTGTCAAAGTGAAGTTGACACTTAAGGAGGTGGCATCCGGGACAACGAAAAAGTTGAAGATTAACAAGATGGTTGCCTGCAGCCAGTGCGGTGGTACGGGAGCGAGGGATTCACATTCATATACGACCTGTCCGAATTGCAACGGGTCGGGCTATGTGACCGAGGTGGTCAATAGCTTTTTCGGCCGGACGCAGACTACGCGTCCTTGTCCGACTTGCCACGGCGAAGGAAAGGTGATCAATAATCCGTGCGGCAAATGTCATGGAGAAGGGGTCGTACGGGGCGAGGAAGTTATTGAGATCAAGATTCCTGCGGGTGTCGGTGAAGGGATGCAACTGTCCGTAAGCGGCAAAGGCAATGCGGCGCGTCACGGGGGTGTGAACGGCGATCTGCTTGTAGTGATCGAAGAGGAACACGATCCTGAACTGGTGCGAGACGGGAACGATCTGTTGCATACGTTGCGGATACCTGTTACGACTGCATTGTTGGGCGGTACGGCAGAGGTGCCGACCATTGATGCCCGTGCGAAGATCAAGATCGAGCCCGGAACGTTGGCAGGCAAAGTGCTCCGATTGAAGGGCAAGGGGATTCCGGAGGTGAACGGTTACGGCCGAGGCGACATTCTGGTGGTTATCGATCTCGACGTGCCTTCGCGTTTGACGTCTGAGGAGAAACGACTGTTGGAGCAGTTGGCCGAATGTCCCGATTTCAAGACAGTCAAGAAGAGTTCCGGAGATCAGAATATATTCGATCGTGTGAAGAATTTTTTCCGGTAACAAGACTTTTTCGGGAAAACCGATCGTTTTCTGAATTGAGCGTGTGCGATATTTTTGGCCGAGGACCGATGCAATCTCGGTACGAATGTGTATATTTGTAAACGGAATAACGAATAAAAGTCTGTTATAATGTTTGGTTTCGGAGGAGTTTTCGGGCGCAAGCCCCGCCAGTTCAATTATCGGCCTCTTTATTACGATCCGGAAAAAGAGGCCCGAGAGCAACGCCGCAGAGAGCTTCGCATGGAACGTGGTGCGGAGGAGGAACCGGCGGATGAGACGTATGTGCCGGGAAGTATCATTCGTGGCCGGATGGGTTCGTTGCGTCGTACACAATCGGTCGGGAGAGAGAAAAGCAGACGTATGCAGGTACGAATGCTGGTGGTGTTGGGTGTTTTGATTTTATTGCTCGTTTTGCTTTTCAGATAAAAGAGAATTCTCAGGACAATGGCCGAAAAAATCAAGCTGCTTCCCGATACGGTTGCCAATCAGATTGCTGCGGGAGAAGTCGTGAACCGTCCCGCTTCGGTGGTGAAGGAAATGTTGGAAAACGCAGTCGATGCGGGTAGCCGATCGGTTACGGTCAGTTATCGGAATGGCGGGAAGGAGTTGGTCAAGATTATCGATGATGGCGAGGGAATGTCGCCTGTCGATGCGCGCCTTGCATTCGACAAGCATGCCACAAGCAAAATTTCGACGATCGATGATATTTATGCACTTCATACGTTCGGTTTTCGTGGTGAGGCGCTTGCATCGATTGCAGCGATCGCCCATGTGGAGTTGTTGACACGTCCTCGGGGTGAAGAGTTCGGAACGCGGACGATCATGGAGGGGAGTCGATTTTGCAGTCAGGAAGTAGTCGCTTGTCCCGAAGGGAGTCAATTCTCCGTGAAAAATCTTTTCTATAACGTGCCCGCACGACGCCGGGTGCTTGAAAAGAGTACCGTGGAGCCGCGTCATATCGCAGAGGAATTTCGGCGGGTTGCCTTGTGTCACCCGGAGATCGCATTCGCGCTTTATGGCGAAGGGGCTACGATCTATAACCTGCCCGTGTCGAATCTCAAACAACGGATCGTCGGTTTGATGGGAAAACATGCGGCAGGCAATCTGCTTGAAGTGTCGACCGACACCTCGTTGGTGAAGATTTCCGGTTTTGTGGGACGGCCTTCGTCAGCCCGTCAGACCAATCGGGAGCAGTATATGTTTGTCAATGGTCGTTTTTTCAAAAGTGCCTATTTCCATAAGGCGGTCATGCAAGCCTATGAGAAGTTGATTCCGGCAGGAACCCAACCCCCTTACTTCCTCTATTTCGAGGTGGATTCGCAACGGGTCGATGTCAATATCCACCCCCAAAAAATCGAGGTGAATTTCGAGGATGGAGTGGCTATCTGGCAGATTGTGAATGCATCGGTACGGGAATCCCTGGCCAAGACGGGTGCCGTATCGCTTATGGATTTCGATGAGACGAAAAGTGTCGATATCCCCGTATTGAGTTCGTCGAGCCGTGTCGAACGGGAGCCCGTGACAACGACCAATCCGTCGTACAATCCATTCCGCATGCAGGATCGTCCGGCTGGTCGGGGTAGTCGTGCCGATTTGTCTGACTTCGTGCAGCCGTGTGGCCGGGGGAGGTTGGAAGAGATGGATGCCACCGATGCATTGTCCCGTTTCGACAGTTCCGTGGTAGAATTCATAGAGGGCGGAGAGGGGCAGGCTGAACAAGGGTCTTTCGGAATTGGGGAGAAGAAGGGCGAGTTCGTTGGCCTATTGCGACTGGCGGGTGGTTATTTGGCTACGTCGAAGGATGGCGAACTGGTCGTGATCGACCTGCAAAGGGCAAAAGAGGCGCTTTTGTATGACCGGTACCTGACGATGATCCGTAATGAAAGTTCAGTGAGTCAGAAACTGCTGTTCGCGGAACGAATGGTTTTTTCGAAAGACGATACGGTATTGTTGCAAGAGAACAGCGAGGAACTTTATCGTTTCGGATTCGAGTATCGGATTGTGGACGACAATACGATCGAACTGACCGGCATTCCTGCTGATTTCGATATGGAAATCGTTCAGGAATTGCTGTATGATATGATAGATGCTTTGCGCGACGGGGTTGCTTCAGGGACGACCCTTCGCCGGGAGTATTTGGCCGGAGTCCTTTCGAAAGGCGGTGCCAGGAATGTGGCGAAGCGACTTTCCGACGGTGAACTGGAGGCGATTCTCGCGTCGCTTGCCGGAGGGGACCGATACGGTTTTACGGCCGATGGCAGACCGGTGATGACGGTGATCCCGTTCGATGAACTTAAAAAACGTTTTACCCGACAGTAATAACAACCGAATACGATGATACGTTCCAATGGATATTTCAATACCCCACCTGTCGTAAAAAACCTGCTTATCGTCAATGCGTTGGTTTTTATGGCGGAGATGGTGCTGCCGACCGGTATCCGGGCCTGGATGATGGAAAACATGACGCTCAACTTCTGGAAGGGAGGGGATTTCCATCTTTATCAGTTGGTGACCTATATGTTCATGCATGGGAATTTTACGCACATATTGACCAATATGTTTGCCTTGTGGATGTTCGGGCGGATTTTGGAATATGACATGGGCAGCAGGCGATTTTTTGTCTACTATATGGTGTCGGGTATCGGTGCCGGTTTGATACAATTGGGGGTCAATTGGGCAGAATATGCTGCTGTCGTCTCCGAAGGTGTGGTAAGCGCCCAGCAGTTGTACCGGGTCGCACATGCCTCGACATTGGGTGCTTCGGGTGCCGTATTCGGTGTTCTGCTGGCATTCGGAATGCTCCATCCGAACAATGTGATTATGTTGCTTTTCCCTCCGATTGCGTTAAAAGCCAAGTGGTTTGTTATTATATACGGTGTATTTGAACTGTTAGCCGGCATATCGGGTACGAGCGGAGGGGTGGCCCATTTCGCTCATTTGGGCGGTATGTTGTGGGGCTATCTGTTATTGAGGTGGTGGAAGAAGCGCGGAGAACTTTATTATTGACGCCGGGTCCGGATACGATCAGGTGGTGAGGAGACCAAAACCCGAATCGAAAGGGGTGGGAAAGATTTTGCAAATGAAAGAGGATTACGGATATTACAAAAAAACGAAACGTCCGAAACGAAAACATGGGATTTTCGGATTTGTATTCGATGCGATAGTGCTCGTTGTCACGTTCGTGGTGGTCGTATTGCTTCTTTTGTCGTGTCTGGCACCCTACGTCGATCCCAATCGGATATGGCCATTGGCTTTTCTGGGATTGATTTTCCCTGTACTTTATGTGGTGTGTATCGCATGTGCGTTGTATTGGATCATCCGATGGAAGCGGTGGTTTTTCGTTGCAGCGGTCGCACTGGCAGTGGGGGCGGGAAATGTCGGCCTTTTTTTCCGGGTAGAGTTGAAAAAACACTACGGTGAGCAGAAAACTCTTGAAAATGAGGTGGTGGTGATGAGCTACAATGTCGAAGGTTTCAGCCGAAAGTACAGTGCCGACAGAAAAATATTGGTGGATTCGATCGGACATTTTGCTGCCAGCCAGGGAGTGGATATTCTCTGCATTCAGGAGTTCATGAACAGCCGTACGGAGACTGTTCCGCAAATTTGTTCTCTGGTGAGCGGGATGAAGTAC
>CASDWR010000028.1 GCA_949284665.1 uncultured Rikenellaceae bacterium
CTTCGAACCGGAGAATCGAATCGTCTACACCGGCGCTTTTGACGATACATCCCCGTCGGGCGATATTGCCGAAAAGTACGGCCAGCCCGCCATCTTCCGAATAGGCATGTTCGATAGAACGAATACACCCTGCATTGCGGTCAGTATCGTGTTTTTCATAGTAATTATCCTGCGAACCGAGGGTACGGTTAAATTGTCCGCCCGGTGCGGCGAGATAGAATTTGCGAGCCTCTTCCGTGACTTGCGGTGAAAGGATGTCCCAGGCAGCGACGGTTGCGGCCAATGTCGTTCCATCCACGCGTCGTACAGATCCGTCGATCAGACCTGCCCGCAGCAGTTCACCGAGTATGGCAACCACTCCGCCTGCCCGATGTACGTCTTGAATGTGATAACGGCTGTTCGGAGCCACTTTGCACAACACCGGAATACGCCGTGAAAGCATGTCGATGTCCCTCATCGTGAAATCCGTTTCCGCCTCCCCGGCAATCGCCAGCAGGTGAAGTACCGTATTGGTCGAGCCGCCCATGGCGATATCGAGGGACATGGCATTCAGAAAAGCCTGACGTGTGGCGATCGAACGGGGGAGAACACTTTCATCTCCCGATCGGTAGTATCTCAAGGTGTTTTTTACGAGTTGTTTGGCTGCTCGTTTAAAGAGATCGAGTCGCGCAACATGGGTAGCCAGCAATGTCCCGTTCCCTGGAAGTGCGAGTCCGAGCGCTTCGGCCAAACAGTTCATCGAATTGGCGGTGAACATGCCAGAGCAGGAGCCGCACCCGGGGCAAGCATGTCTTTCGATGCGGTCGAGGGTTGCCTCGTTGACCCGTTCGTCGGCTCCCCGCACCATAACATCGATCAGGTCGAGTTCTTCTCCATCCACTCTGCCTGCTTCCATCGGACCACCCGATACGAAAAGGGCCGGAATATTGAGGCGCATGGCAGCCATCAGCATGCCTGGTGTAATTTTATCGCAGTTCGAGATGCAGATCATGGCATCCACCCGATGTGCATTGCACATATATTCGATGCTGTCGGCGATCAGTTCACGCGAAGGAAGCGAATAGAGCATACCTTCGTGGCCCATGGCTATTCCGTCGTCGATGGCGATGGTATTGAATTCGGCTGCGAAACAACCCTCCTCTTCGATCCACTTTTTCACCTGTTGACCGATGTGGTGGAGGTGTGTGTGGCCCGGGACGAACTGCGTGAATGAATTCACCACAGCGATGATCGGCTTACCGAAGTGCTCTTCTTTCATCCCGTTCGCACGCCACAGAGCTCGTGCACCAGCCATCTTGCGACCGCTGGTGGTCGATTCGCTTCTCAGTTTTATCATGGGGTTGTCCATAGGTTTTAAATCGTAACTTCCGGTAAGAAATCTGCGTCAAAGGTACGATTTTATTTTGAACGGAGCCGCACCGCGAACCCCTCCTGGATTTTCCGGTAATATTGATTTGAAAGCGTTGCTTTTTTGTCTTATATTGTTGTTTGTGATTGTGTTATGTTTCTTGGGGCAGGCGAAATATTACGGCGCTTGGACTCGAAAACAATGAAAAAGTAACACCTTTCGACAGATATGTTAAAAAATAGGCATCCCTTTCATCATGTAAATAGAAAAGAGGCGCCATCTCATTGCTACGACGCCTCTTTTGTTCTCCCCGAATTGGAAGTTTTGTTGTATATTGCTGGTAATCAATATCTGTAGTGGTCTGCTTTGTATGGTCCTTCGATGGGAACGCCAATATAGTCGGCCTGTTTCGGGGTAAGTTTCGTAAGAGTGGCTCCGACACTTGCCAAATGCAATCGGGCGACCTCTTCGTCAAGATGTTTGGGTAAACGCGTGACGTCGATCACGGCACGGTCCCGATTGCGCCAAAGTTCCATTTGTGCCAAAGTCTGATTGGCAAACGAATTGCTCATTACGAACGAAGGATGCCCCGTGGCACAACCGAGATTCACCAATCTCCCTTCGGCAAGAATATAGATGGTATGTCCGTCTTTAAAGGTATATCTATCCACTTGCGGTTTGATCGTGGTCTTCACAACCTCGGGGCATGTGTCGAGCCGGGCCATCTGGATTTCGTTGTCGAAATGGCCGATGTTGCAAACGATCGCCTGGTCGCGCATGCCTTTCATGTGTTCGAGGGTGATGATATCGCAGTTGCCTGTGGTAGTTACATAGATGTTCCCTTCGTCAAGCGTGTCTTCGACGGTTTTTACCTCGAATCCCTCCATGGCAGCCTGCAAAGCGCAGATAGGGTCTATCTCCGTAACGATTACTCGAGCTCCATAGGCCCGCATGCTCCGCGCACATCCTTTGCCTACGTCACCGTAACCGCAAACAACCACTACTTTCCCGGCGATCATTACGTCCGTGGCTCGTTTGATACCGTCGGCCAGGGATTCACGGCAACCGTAAAGGTTGTCGAATTTGCTTTTTGTTACAGAATCGTTTACGTTGATTGCCGGTACGAGCAATTCTCCCCGCTCCTTCATCTGGTAGAGGCGATGAACGCCCGTGGTCGTCTCTTCCGAGACACCGTTCCATTCGGCTACGGTGCGGTGCCATTTATCGGGTTCTTCGTCAAGACAATGCCGCAAGGTGTCGAATATCACGGATTCTTCGAACGAGTCGGGTGTGGCATCAAGTATTGAAGCATCGTTTTCTGCAGCATATCCCTTGTGGATAAGCAAGGTGGCATCTCCACCGTCGTCTACGATCAGGTTCGGTCCCTTGCCATCGGCAAATGAGAGGGCCATGGCCGTGCACCACCAGTAGTCGGCAAGCGTCTCTCCTTTCCATGCGAAAACCGGAATCCCCTTAGCCGCAATAGCCGCTGCCGCATGATCCTGTGTCGAAAAAATGTTGCAACTGCACCAACGCACTTCGGCGCCCAGTTCCACCAATGTTTCGATCAATACGGCCGTTTGAATGGTCATGTGGAGAGAGCCGGTGACTCTTGCACCCTGCAACGGTCTCGATGGTGCATATTTGCGTCGTACGGCCATCAGGCCAGGCATCTCCTTTTCTGCAATCTCAATCTCTTTGCGCCCCCATTCGGCGAGTGCAATGTCCGCAACTTTGTACGGAAGCGTTTTGTCCAGGTACATAAATATTTATTCCGTTTTTTTGTGTTTTTTCAGGCTTCGTCACCTTTCCCCGACTTCCCCTTCTCGGCGAGCGGATGGCCCGTTGTCTCGAAGAAATGGAGAATCCGTTTGCGATCCTCTCCGATTTGTTCTTTGAGTTTTTCAAGCGAATCGAATCGCTCCTCGGGTCGGATGAATTCCAGCAGTTCGACTTCGAGCGGTTTCCCGTACAGGTCGCCGTCGAAATCGAACAGATGCGCTTCGAGCGTACGTTCGGATGGTAATCCGACGGAGGGCTTGTAGCCTACGTTTACCATGGCGCGATAGGTTGAACCTTCGGCAGTGACCGTTCCTGCATATACGCCATTACGGAGCAATACACTCTCCGACAACTCCATGTTGGCAGTCGGAAATCCAAGCCTGCGACCTATTTTGTTGCCTGATACGACGGTCCCTGTAAATCTGTAATTCATTTTGACCTCTCTCTCCGATTCTCGGAATCTTGCCCGCAAAGGTATAAATAATATGCCGTTTGTAAAAGAGCATCTTTTTTTATAACTTGCGGCCATTAAAGTCAAACGCAGAGCCGGGAAATGAACGAAATCGATCACAAGAAAAAGATCTATTATTCGATGGGCGAGGTCGCCGAGATGTTCGATGTAAACCAATCGTTGTTGAGATTTTGGGAAAAGCAGTTCGACATCATAAAACCGCATCGTAACAAGAAAGGAAACCGGTTGTTTACACGGGAGGATGTGGAAAACATCCGACTTGTCTATCATTTGCTCAAAGAGCGGAAAATGAAGATCGAGGTGGCTCGCCAGTATTTGAAGACCGGCCGGAGCGAGGTTGAGCGGGATGCCGAGATTATGGAGCGGTTGTTGTCCATTCGTTCCATGTTGCAGGAGATCAAACGGGATATGCATTATGATGGCGACGTGATCGATGACGCGATGGAAGATGAGACTGTCATCTCTTCTTCCGGGACAGGAGCGATTTCCGGGTTCCCGGACGAGCGAACCGCAACGGACAAAGATCGAAAGGGTGGTATGTCGGAAGTCAAACCGGAATCATCTGCGGATGTCGCATCGTTCGAGTTGTCCGTATCGTCTGAGTCGCAAACGGCTGGGCCGGTAACACAACCTCGGTTCGTCGAGCAGATGTTGTTTGCAACGGAAGAGTCCGGGGAAAGGAGAACTGAAACCCCGGTCGTTGGAAATGAGGCACCGCCTGCCGAGGAGACGAAACGACCGCGAATCATCGAACAGACTCTTTTCTAACGGAATAATCAGATATGTTGAAAGTCGGCGATATTGCGGATGTGCTTGAACAGGCGGCTCCGCTTCGATATCAGGAGAGTTACGACAATGCAGGGCTGATTGTGGGCGATCCCGGCAAACTGATCGAATCAGCGTTGATTTGTGTGGATGTAACCGAGGAGGTGGTCCAGGAAGCCAAAGAGACGGGTGCAGGATTGATCGTGTCGCATCATCCGTTGATTTTTCATCCACTCAAACGTTTTACGGGGACGACATATATCCAACGTGCCGTCGCCGAGGCGATTCGTGCAGACATCGCTCTTTATGCTTGTCATACCAATCTTGACAGTGCGCCCGGCGGGTTGAGCCACCGTTTGGGACAAATGCTCTCCTTGGAGCATACTGAACTGCTCAGCCCATCCGTTTCGGCGGAACCCGAAGTGGGATTCGGGATTGTGGGATATTTGCCGCAAACTCTTTCCCCATTGGATTTTTTGCGTCTGTTGAAGGAACGGCTTCATTTGGGCGGGGTGCGTTACAGCCGGCCGACCCGTCCTTTGGTGGAGCGTGTTGCAATATGCAGCGGCTCTGGGGCTTCGTTGATGGAAGCGGCACGTAAGGCCGGAGCAGATGTCTATGTCGCTTCCGATTTCAAATACAATGATTTTCTCGATGCCGACAGAGAGCTGATGATTGCCGATATCGGACATTTCGAAAGCGAATATTGCGCAATCGAC
>CASDWR010000029.1 GCA_949284665.1 uncultured Rikenellaceae bacterium
CAACAGCAATTTGGCAAGTTCGATCCTCATACGCCAGCCACCGCTGAATTCATGCGTCGGACGATCGAAATCTTCTCGTCGAAAGCCCAATCCCAACAAGGTTTTTTCGATTTCGGCCTCCCGGTCATCCCCGCCGAGCATGTGATAACGATCCGTCGCATCGTTGAGACGGTGGATCAACACTCCATAAGATTCACTCTCGTAATCAGTCCGTCGTACAATTTCTTCATTCAACCCGGCAATTTCCCTCTCCAGATCGAGTACTTCCGAGAAAGCCGTCATCGTTTCCTCCCGCAGTGTCGTCGTATCGGCCACCTTCATCTGTTGGGGTAAATAGCCCAACGTACACTCCGCACTACATGTCACGACACCTTCCGAAGGAGGCTGAATCCCCATAATCACCTTAAGCAGGGTACTTTTCCCCGCCCCATTCTTCCCCACCAGACCAATGCGGTCCTTGGGATTAATCATCAAAGAAATATTTTTAAAAAGATCCCAACCGCCGAAACTGACAGTGAGGTTATCGATACTGATCATGCGTCCGATTAAGCGTTTAATATTTTCAAAATTTCCCCTTCGGGATTCTCTGCGCCGAATACGGCACTGCCTGCCACCAACACATCGCATCCGGCCTGCCACAACTCGCTTGCATTCGCTACCGAAACTCCGCCGTCGATTTCAATCTGTACAGGAAACCCGCCTTTGTCGATCATCCGTCGCAGAGAACGGACCTTATCCACACTCCCCTCTATGAAACTTTGCCCCCCGAACCCTGGCTCAACGCTCATAACCAGTACCAGGTCGAGCACCGGAAGCAACCTTTGCAATACGGTTACCGGTGTGGCCGGTTTAATGGAAATACCTGCCCGCACACCGCATGCATGGATCGACTCCACAACGGCATGCGGATCATCAACTGCCTCGTAATGCACTGTCACCAAATCGGCACCGGCATCCACGAAACGTTTCACGTATCGCTCGGGATGGACGATCATCAGATGCGTATCGATGAATTTTGCACTGGCAGCCCGAATCGCCTTAAGCACGGGAAAACCAAACGAAATGTTGGGCACGAACACTCCGTCCATCACATCGATGTGTATCCACTCGGCTGCACTTGCATCGATCATGTGCACTGCATCGGCCAAATGACCGAAATCGGCTGAAAGCATCGAGGGCGAGACAATCCGTTTCATGATATTTTCGTGTCAATCATTTTCACAAAGGTATCCAAATTTCCCGAAAATTATAGTAATTTTGACAACAACAAATTCTCGACCGAATCATGGAAATCTTCCTCATCATACTCAGTTTTCTGCTCTTCGCCGCCACCCTGATCCTGTCGGTCCTCTTCTGGAACGGGGAAAAAAGGGCGAAAGAGCTATCCGCCGAATACAACGAACTGCAAAAAACATACGAAACAACGGAAGAAAAACACGCCGGTAAATATATCGAGTTGCAAAAGGAACGGGAATCGCTCCTATTGGAAGGGGTCAGACTCCGAGCCGAAAACCAATCGCTCCGCGATAAGGCGGAAAACGACCGGCAGGAACTCGAAAAACTGCAAGCCTCGTTTCGGGCTGAATTCCGCAATCTCGCCAATGACATCATGGAAGAGAAATCCAAGCAATTCAAGGAGATCAACCGCGAATCGATGGAATTGTTGCTCAAACCGTTCCGCGACAATATTTCAGACTTCAAACGACGGGTCGAAGATATCTATTCCCAAGAAAATGAACAACGCGGCGCATTGAAAGCCGAAATCAAGAACCTGATGGACCTCAATCGACGGATCACCGAAGAGACCAATCATCTGACCGCTGCACTGAAAGGAAATTCCAAAGTTCAGGGAGATTGGGGCGAGGTGATTCTCGACACCATTCTCGAAAGTTCGAATCTGGTCAACGGCATCCATTATACTACCCAGACCAACCTTAAAGATGAAGCAGGAAACAATCGTCGTCCCGATGTGATCCTCCGACTTCCGGAAGGGAAAGAGATTGTTATCGATTCGAAAGTATCGCTCACGGCTTTCGTAAATTATACCCGTGCCGAAGAGACCGACGCACGCAATCGGTTCATGAAGGAACACCTGCGATCGATTCGTGCGCATGTGGAAGAATTGGGGCGGAAAAGTTATCAGGAACTTCTCAACTCTCCCGATTTTGTCATCATGTTCGTACCTACGGAACCCGCATTCCTGGCCGCTCTCCAAAGTGATCCCGAGATCTGGAACGATGCCTACCGCAAGAAAGTCATCATCAGTTCCCCGACCAACCTGTTCGCCCTGCTGAAAATCGTGGATGACCTGTGGAAACGCGACAACCAAAGCAAAAATGCCCTCCGAATCGCCGAAGAGGGAGGCAACCTCTACAACAAGTTCGTCGGGTTCGTCGAGACACTCGAAAACATCGGCAAGGGGATCTCTGCAGCAGGAGCTGCTTATGAAAAAGCAATGACACAACTGAAAACCGGAAGCGGCAACCTGATCGGACGAACGGAAAAACTTCGCAAACTGGGTGTCAAAGCAACCAAGAGCCTGCCTCCTGCGTTGTTGCAGGAGAAAGATGAAGATTGATTATTCTTATTCCCTTATCCTTCAAACGAAAACGAATTTATGCCAAGTCCGATGACCAGAAAATGCAAACGACATGGCAACCTCAGCAAGACCCCATTTCACGAGGATCATACGCATCAGAACGGATAGCCGATACCGAAATTCAAAGCCGTATTCCGCCAACGGAAATTGCG
>CASDWR010000030.1 GCA_949284665.1 uncultured Rikenellaceae bacterium
AGCCTTCGATCATTGCGCTCGACATCCATACGGGCAAAGTGGTAGCCATTGGCGATCAGGCCCGCCAGATGCACGGCAAAACCCATCAGAACATCCGAACGGTACGGCCGTTGAAAGACGGTGTCATTGCCGATTTCAATGCCGCTGAGTTGATGCTGCGCGGGATGATAAAAAAAGTAAAAACCAGCGGACATCTCTTCAGTCCCTCCTTGAGGATGGTCGTTTGTATCCCTTCCGGTTCAACCAACGTGGAAATCCGTACCGTACGGGAATCGGCCGAACACGCCGGCGGCAGAGAGGTCTACATGATTTATGAACCGATGGCAGCAGCCCTCGGAGCCGGACTTAACGTGGAAGCTCCAGAAGGGCACATGGTCATCGACATCGGTGGTGGAACCACCGAGATCGCATGCATTTCGCTCGGAGGAATCGTTTGCAGTGAAAGCATTGACGTAGCCGGTGACGTTTTTACCGAAGATATCCAGAACTACGTCCGGCAACAACATAATATCCGGATCGGCGAACGGACGGCCGAAAACATCAAAATCGCCATCGGGGCTGCCATCCCCGGGTTGGAAAACGCTCCGGACGATTTCGTTATCACCGGGCCCAACATTCTCACGGCACTCCCGACAACCGTAAGTCTATCATATAACGAAATCGCATACGCCCTCGAAAAATCACTTCTCAAGGTCGATGCCGCAATCATGAAAGTGCTGGAAAAAGTTCCGCCCGAACTCTATGCCGACATCGTTAAAAACGGAATCTACCTGGCCGGCGGAGGTGCCCTCATCAAAGGACTCGACAAACGTTTCTCAGAGAAAAACGGTATTCAGTTCAACATCGCAGAGGACCCGTTGCGTGCCGTGGTACGAGGTACGGGAATCGCCCTTAAAAATGTGGATCATTTCTCTTTCCTGATGAAATAATTCCGACACGGGAAGGTTGCGCGAATCGCAGACGAAAACGCAATTAAGGAGGGGACGACAAAAACAACATTTCCCCTGCCCGAAAATAAAACAGAGAAAACCGGCAAGAAGATTTCAAACCCGCCCATTCCATTTTCGGAAAATCGCCGTTTGAAATCTTCTTGCCGATAAAACGATAAACTCCCAAGCCGTACTGCCGGCAGGGACAAAAAGAAGATGTACAAACTGTTGCTGTTCCTTAAGAAGGTGTATGTACTGCTGCTGTTCATCGTATTGGAGGCAGTGGCCATCCATCACTATGCCAATTCCACGAGTTACGCACAAGCACGGTTGCTGACATTTTCGAACCGTCTGGTGGGCAGTACGTACCGGGCTTTCGCTTCGGTCGGCGAGTATTTCTCCCTGCGGAGAGAGAACGACATGCTTCTCGACCGCATTGCAGTACTCGAAAATCGTTTGGCACACCTGTCAAGTTCCTCCGCAACCGACACCTTGCCGGATACTCCGGGAAAGGCAAATCCCTATTTTTTCTCCGCAGCAAAAATCATATACAATACGATCAGCCGTCAGGACAATTTTTTCGTAATCGACAAGGGGACACGTGACGGCATGGAAGTCGACATGGCCATCGTATCGGCCGACGGGAAGGTCGCCGGCTACATTCTCGACTGTTCGGAAAAATTCTCCATTTGCATGTCGATTCTCAACAGAAATTTCAGAATAGGCGGCAAACTCGACAAAAGTGAATTTTTCGGGTCGATTTACTGGGACGGTGAACGCCCCGACAGAGTGATCCTGTCGGAAATCCCGAAATATGCACACTTCGAGAAAGGAGATACCGTCGTCTCCACCTATTCCGTACGCTTCCCCTCCGACCTGCCGATCGGAACAGTCGAAGAGGCAACCCTCTCAGCCGATGAGACCTATTACAATCTTCGAATCCACCTGGCTGCCGACATGGCGTCATTGACTCACGTAGCCGTCATCAGATACGATGACAGGGAAGAACTTTCCACCCTTATCGAACGGCACGTCGAACAAACCAGCAAAAACCGGTAAGAGCCCATGCACAGATTTTTCGAATATGTACTGCTGTTTCTCGGCGTTACCCTGTTGCAGGTTCTGTTCTTTAACAATCTGCAGTTGACAGTATACCTTACACCACTGGTATACATCACCTTTATCGTATTGCTACCCATGGGGATCTCCTCGGGAATGCTGTTGCTGCTCGGCTTGCTTACGGGTATGGTCAATGACTTTTTCATGGGAACGGGCGGCATCAACACCATTGTAACGCTTTTGACAGCATTTTTGCGGCCAGCTATTCTCAATCTCATTGCAGGGAAAGAGAATACTCGCGAAGGGGGAATTCCCTGCAAACGGACTCTCGGCACAAAAAAATACATCCGATACACTTCGTTACTCGTTTTGTTGCAATGTGCCGTCTTCTTCCCTTTGGAAATATTGAGTTTCAGACACTTTCCGGCCACATTGTTCAGAATCGCTGCAAGCGGTATCGTCACGCTTCTTTTCGTCTGGCTGATCGCCGGTGTATTTGTCAGGATAACCCGAAATAACGACTGAAGACTATATGTTGGAACATCGTGCCAAAATATCGATTCTCTTCGTAATTGTGATTCTCGCAATTATCATGCTGCGTCTGTTCCACATTCAGGTCATCGACAAAAGCTATAAACTCGACGCAGCCAATAACGTACTTCGCCGGGAGGTCCAATACCCACCGCGTGGGGAGGTCTACGATCGAAATGGAGAATTCCTCGTCCGCAGTATCGCGTCCTATGATCTGATGGCGATACCCCGGGATGTAAAAGAGTTCGACACCGCCATGTTATGTAAGATAGCCGGCGTTTCCAAAGAGCGTTTTCTGCGCGAATTCCGCAAAGCGGAAAACTATTCGCGCAGGAGGCCCTCGGTGATCGTCAAACAGATGTCGCTCGAATCAAAACTGCTATTCGACGAAGGCAAGTATCCCGGATTTTTCACCGTATACCGGACGATGCGTTCCTATCCGCGTAAAATTGCCGGAAACCTGCTCGGTTATGTAGGAGAAGTGAATGACCGGATCATCGAACAAAACGACTATTACCAAAGCGGGGACTATATCGGCATATCGGGTATCGAAGGGTCCTACGAAAGAGTACTCCGCGGGGAAAAGGGAGTCAGCGTCAATGTTGTTGACGTACACGGCATCGTCAAGGGTTCTTATCAGGAAGGCATTTACGATACCAAACCCGTACCCGGTACATCGATCGTCAGTTCGATCGACGCCCGGCTGCAGGAACTCTGCGAAGAGTTGTTGGCAGGGAAAGTGGGCAGTATTATCGCCATAGAGCCATCTACCGGCGAGATTCTGGTCATGGCCAGCAGTCCATCCTATGATCCCGATGAACTGGTCGGTCGAGACCGTGGTAACAACTACATGAAACTGCTCAACAACCCCCGTCGTCCGTTGTTCAACCGAGCCGTCATGTCGAACTATCCGCCAGGGTCGACATTCAAACTGGTTAACGGATTGATAGGCCTCCAGGAGGGAGTTCTTGTCCCGTCGCAACGTTATCCCTGCTACGAAGGCTACACCATCGGACGAGGGGTCAAATGTCACTCGCACCCCTCGCCCATCAATCTGCAACAAGCTGTTCAAATGTCGTGCAATGCCTATTTCTGTTTCGTATTGCGAAACATTCTCGACAATCCAAAATATGGACACGTCAAAAACGGTTTCGATGTTTGGGCCGACTATGTCCGCAGTTTCGGGTTCGGCCGCAGCCTTGACTCCGACTTCAACGGCGAACTGAACGGATATGTCCCGACCCGAGAATTTTACGACGACCGTTACCGAGGAAGCTGGAATTCACTGACGGTCATCTCCCTCTCGATCGGTCAGGGCGAACTCGGGTGCACCCCGCTTCAGATGGCCAACCTGGCCGCCACCATCGCCAATCGCGGGTACTATTACATTCCACATGTAATCAAACAGATCATTGGACGCGATTCCCTCGATGCACGATTCTACCAAAAACACTATACGAAAGTCGACCCCAAGCATTTCGAAGTGATCGTAGACGGGATGTACGATGCGGTACACAAAGCACATGGCACGGCAGGGATAGCCCGTGTAAACGGACTCGACATTTGCGGCAAAACCGGAACGGCTCAAAATACTCACGGAAAAGACCATTCGACCTTCCTCTGTTTCGCACCGAAAGACAATCCCCGAATCGCCGTTTCGGTCTATATCGAAAATGGCGGGTTCGGCTCGACCGTCGCAGCACCGATCGCCAGCCTGATCGTCGAACAGTACCTTACAGGAGAGATTACACGTCCCTATCTGGTCGATTACATCAAAAATCAGCAAATCAACTATCCCTATTATGACAATCGGGCGAGAAAATAGTACGCTGCGAATCGGCGGCATCGACTGGGGCTCGATAACGATATTTCTCGTTCTGATGGTCCTGGGGTGGTTGAATCTTTACGCCGCCGTCTACAACGAATCGGCCGTGGAAGGGTTCGATCTCGGACAAAAATATGGATCGCAACTCATCTGGATCGGCATCTCGCTGGTGGTAGCTACGATCATTATGTTGCTGGACGACATCTATTTCCATCTTTTTTCCTACTTCATTTACGGAGCGTTGCTGCTTCTGTTGGTTGCCACGCTGTTTCTCGGAACCGAGGTCAACGGAGCCCGCTCATGGATCAAATTAGGCGGTTTCTCCTTCCAACCGGCCGAATTCATGAAATTCGCTACGGCACTCGCTTTGGCACGCTGTATGAGTGCATACAATTTTTCGCTCCACTCTCTGCGCAGCATCATCGCCGCTGGACTTATTCTATGCATTCCGATGTGCATTATCGTCCTGCAAAACGATACCGGATCAGCCATGGTCTATTCGGCATTTCTGTTGGTGCTCTATCGCGAAGGACTGAACGGATGGTTTTACGTGGCGCTGGGGATGATTGTCTTTCTGTTCGTATTTTCATTTCTGGTAACCCCTACGGTCCTGCTGATTCTCATTATCCTTATCAGCACCGGGATGGAGACCGCCATGAACGGGAAGCCGATCAAAAGCCTGATATTTCTCGCCGCTGTCGCGCTCACTTCGATGTTGATCTATTTCCCGGCAAACATGATTTCCGCAAAAGGGATGGATTACCATCGGGCACTGATGATCGCTTCCTTGCTGAATATTATCCCTGCCGCCATCTACGCCTATCGAAACAAACTCCGCAACATTGTCATCTGCGTCGGGATGTTCCTCGGTTCGCTGCTCTTTGTCGGCGTAACCGACTACGCATTCAACGACCTTTTGCAGGTCCACCAACAGAAAAGAGTTCTCGATTTGTTGGGAGTGGAATCGGACCTCCGGGGATGGGGCTACAACGTAAACCAGTCGAAAATCGCCATCGGCTCGGGCGGATTCTTGGGCAAAGGTTTTTTACAAGGCACGCAAACCAGATACGATTTCGTCCCCGAACAAAGTACGGATTTCATCTTCTGTACGGTCGGTGAAGAGTGGGGATTCGTCGGTTCTACGGTCGTTCTCGCCCTTTTCGGCTGGCTGATCGTCCGTCTGATAAAAATGGGGGAACGGCAACAGGAACCGTTCGGCAGAATTTACTGTTACAGTGTTGCCGCCATCTACTTTTTCCACATCATGGTCAACGTGGGCATGACCATCGGCCTGATGCCGGTTATCGGAATCCCCTTGCCGCTTTTCAGTTACGGCGGGTCATCGCTGCTGGCATTTACGATCCTGTTTTTTATCGCTGTTCGACTCGATTCGGCACGAACAGGCTATGTTGAAACACACTATCTCGAATAACAAAAAAACAACCACATAAATCGATTTTAGGATTCATGGCACAACAACAATTCAAGGGACTAACTTCAGAAGAGGTATCGAAAAGCAGAAACGAATACGGCAACAACGTCATCACTCCCGCCAAGGGAGAATCGGTATGGAAATTGTTCATCGGCAAGTTCAAAGACC
>CASDWR010000031.1 GCA_949284665.1 uncultured Rikenellaceae bacterium
TCGAGCACCATCTCGAACCCGCCCGAGGTACCGAGGCCGGGGATAACGGGCGGCGTACTCAAATAGACTTTCGCTTCCGGATAACGCGACAGTTCAGTGCGAACCTGCTCCATAACTTTTTCAACCCCGCCTTTTTTCCGCTCTTTCCATGGTTTCAGAATAACGGTCAACTCACTCCTTGCCTGATTGCTGCCTGCACGCGAACTGCTACCCGTCACATTTTGAACATACTCCACGGAAGGCAACGACGAGATATATTCGATGGCACGATCGGTAATAACTCTGGTCCTTTGCAATGTCGCTCCTTCCGGAAGTTCCAATTCCACTTTGAAATACCCCTGATCCTCCTCTGGCAGGAAACTGCTCGGAACCACCGAATTCATAACGAAAATTCCGCCGAGCATCACCACGAATCCGATCAATATCCGCTTTGGCCAGGCAATACTCTTCTGCACGAGTCCCACATACTTTTTATTTCCCTTGTTAAGAAAAATATTGATATAGCGGAATACGATATTTTTTTTACCCCCTGCAGTATCGGCCGGACGCAACAGTCTGGCACACATGGCAGGACTCAGCGTAAGCGCCACAACGGTAGAAATCAGCACCGATACCACGATCGTAACCGTAAACTGACGATACAACTGCCCCGTTATTCCCGACAGGAAACTCACAGGAACGAACACGGCACAGAGGACAAGCGACATTGTAATCAACGGGCCAGCCAACTCTTTCATTGCCCTTTTGGTCGCCTCATAGGCACTGACCCTGTCGTTTTCCATCAATCGCGTAACATTCTCCACCACAACGATCGCATCATCCACCACAATACCGATGGCCAGAATCAATCCCAAAAGCGTCAGCATATTGAGTGAAAAACCGAACATCAGCATAAACCCGAACGTTCCGATAAGCGAGATCGGTACCGCAATAATCGGGATAAGTGTCGCCCTCCAACTTTGGAGCGACAGGAAAACGACCACGATAACCAGAAAAAGTGCCTCAAACAACGCCTTGTAAACCTGTTTTATCGACTTGGAGATATAAATCGTATTATCAAGAGGAATTTCATAGGAGATCCCCTCCGGAAAGCTGGCGCTGATCTCATTCATCGCCTCTTTCACCCTTTTTGCCACATCGATTGCATTGGCTCCCGGCAAAAGATTGATATTCATGATAGCGGCGTTCTCACCGTTCAGTCCGCTTTCTGTATTGTAGCTTTGAGCTTCGAGCGAGATGCGGGCCACATCGCTCAACCGGATAATCGATCCGTCGGGATTGGCTCGTACGACGATATTCTCAAACTCACTCACCGAGGACAAACGTCCCTGGGTAATGATCGGAATCGAGATGTCGACCTCATCGATCGGTTGTTGCCCGAGAACACCCGCAGCCGACTCTCGGTTCTGATCCTTGAGTGCACTCTGCAAATCCTGCACCGTAAGACCGAGATTGGCAAGTTTGTCGGGCTGTACCCATATCTGCATCGCGTAATAACGGCTTCCCACGTTCGATACACGTCCCACACCAGGAACCCTTCGCAACACATCAAGCACATTCAACGTCGCAAAATTGCTCAAATAAATCTCGTCGAACTTCTCATCGGTCGACCGCAACGCGATCGTCATCAATTGACTCGAAGCCTGTTTCTCAACCGTAATACCATTTTGAATCACTTCCGATGGCAATCGCGATTCGGCAAGCTTGACACGGTTCTGGATTTCCACGGCAGCAAGATCCGGATTCGTGGAAATATCGAATGTTACGGTCGCCGAAAAGCCGCCCGTATTCGAGCTGCTCGATTCCATATACAACATACCCGGCGTACCGTTCAACTCCTGTTCGATCGGGGTAGCCACCGCCTGACTCACCGTCAATGCGCTCGCACCCGGATACGAAGCGCTGATACGTACCGCCGGGGGTGTGATTTGCGGATACTGGTCAACCGGCAACATCGTAAGGCCGATGACTCCGACCAATACGATGACTATCGAGATCACCCACGAAAAAACAGGTCTGTCTATAAAAAAATTGGTATTCATCTACTCTTCGACCGTTTCTGCTTGAACATTTTCCTCTTCTCCGTATTCGGGCACCACTTGTACCTGCATGCCGGGAGTCAATTTATGATATCCTTCCACGACTATCGTCTCACCTTCGAGAAGACCACGTTCAACCACCATCTTGTTTTCCGTTTCGGGGCCAAGTTCGACGAACCTCTTTTCCGCAATGTTATTAGGACGGATCACATAGACATATGCCCCTCCTTTTTCGATAATCACCGCTTTCGACGGAACGACTACCGCCCCCTTACGCACATCAAGCAACAGACGGACTTTCGTCGCCTGTCCCGGAAGCAGAATATGATCCGGATTGGGCATAGCGGCACGCACGGAAAACGTGCCCGTGCGCGGGTCAACCTGAGGATCGGCAAAATCGACAAAACCCTGATATGGATACTCCGTCTTGTCTGCCAAAGTAATTGTCACATATGGATTCCAACCACGTTCAGGATCCTGATGACCGAGATTGACATTCCGTTCCTTGCTCTGAAGATAATCGAGTTCGGTCATACTGAAATCGACAAGTACCGTATCGCTCTTGACGATGGTGGCAAGCAGGGATTTCCCTCCTGGCCCCACGAGAGTCCCGATATCAACATTACGCTCACTGATATATCCGGCAATGGGTGAACGCACCGTTGTATAACCGAGTGCCATTTCAGCCTGTGTAAGGTCCGCCTCGCTCATGGTAACAGCCGATACGGCACTTTCGTATGCCGCAATCGCATTGTCCAAATCGAGCTGACTCGCAGCATTTTGTTTGAACAATGGGCGAATTCGTTCCAAATCGCGTTTGGCTTTCAATTCAAGAGCCTTATCCTTTTGGAGTTGTGCCCGTGTCCGGTCTGCCCGGGCCTTGTACAGTTTGGGGTCGATAATAAAAAGGACCTGATCCTTCTTGACATACGTTCCCTCTTCAAAAAGCATCTGCTCCAGATAACCTTCCACACGGGCACGTATTTCAACGAATTGCTGTGCCCGTATTCTACCGACGTATTCACCGTACAATTCGACATCTTCCGTAGTTACGGTTTCCACGTTAACCGTAGGGTAAAAAGGAAGTTCGGGTTTCGATCTGAGGACAAAATATAATACGACACCAATCACTGCCACGACGACCAGACCGATGATCCAGCGTCTTTTTCGAAGATACATTATCATGCTGAAATTCAAATTTCATTCAAATTCACGGGGCAAATATACGGAATTTACCCTGAATTAGCACCAAGGTTTTTTCAGGAGTCATACTCCCTCAAGGCCTATCGTTATAACAACGTCTCACAAGGGTCTTATATTGCATCTCTCTTGAAAACAATTACCGAGAAACCACATCGCGACCGATACAATCGTCGTACAACCATTGCGACATTCCCCCACGAGAGAACTATTACGGCTCCAAGCACAGGACTATCCTTCAATCACCTTATTTATAAATTATTGATATCATCGTAATAATTAGGATACATGCAAACGAATAAAAGATTGTTCCACTTACTCCTTTTTGTTGCAAGCTGCCCCTTCCGTAGTATCAAATCGTTTCCCGGCACATTTTCCGGTAATTTTTTATCACCGTGGGGCGACAGTTATCACTCCATTTACGAAAGCGTTTTACGCTCTCGATTTTTTTTGCATTTTCGTTCATTCAACGCATCGATCAGGTTCGTCAAACATAAAGATTTGTCTCTCTCCTCTTATCTTATAATTATTGATATTGCCCGAGGGGCGTATGACTGGAAAATTGATGGTGCACAACAAGGATTGCAGAGATAGGGCCTATCACTGCAATCCTTGTCCGTCGGCAAAGAACGCCAATCTGTTCCCTTGAAACCGAAAGGCGTTTTACCATACATTCTCATGTATTCTGCTTTCTATGTTGATTTCTTTCTGTTTCGGCAGAAAGGCGTCCTCTGCCGGATAGCCGATGGTGAGCAGACAGGTCATTTCATAGCCTTCGGGAGCATGAAGGATTGTTTTTATCTTGTCCGCTTCA
>CASDWR010000032.1 GCA_949284665.1 uncultured Rikenellaceae bacterium
ATTCGAGTAAAAGAACTTACAAATCATAATATATTTATGGCAAAAATCAAAGGAACTATTATCGTTGACACAGAGCGTTGCAAAGGGTGCGGCGTTTGCGTGGCATCGTGCCCGTTCGATGTGTTGAGACTCTCGCCATATGTGAACGGCAAGGGATACAACTACGCATACATGGAGACTCCCGACAACTGCACGGGTTGCGCCAGCTGCGCGATCATCTGTCCGGACAGTTGCATTACGGTATACAGACAAAAAATCGAGTAACCATGAAAGAGATAAAGTTGATGAAAGGCAACGAAGTGATAGCCGAAGCGGCCATTCGTTGCGGAGCAGACGGGTATTTCGGATACCCCATCACTCCACAGTCGGAAGTGATGGAGACACTGATGGAACGCAAACCATGGGAGACGACAGGGATGGTTGTAGTGCAGGCAGAAAGCGAAATCGCATCGATCAATATGGTTTATGGCGGAGCAGCCTGCGGCAAACGGGTACTGACCTCCTCTTCCAGTCCCGGTATCAGCCTGATGAGCGAAGGCATCAGTTATATCGCAGGCGCCGAATTACCCTGCGTAATTGTCAATGTATCACGCGGGGGGCCCGGTCTCGGGACAATTCAGCCTTCGCAAAGCGACTATTTTCAGGCTACGAAAGGTGGCGCGCACGGAGACTTCAAACTGATCGTTTTGGCGCCGAACTCCGTACAGGAAATGCATGATTTCGTATTCGAAGCCTTCGACCTCGCATTTAAATACCGCAATCCCGTAATGATCCTCTCGGACGGTGTGATCGGCCAAATGATGGAAAAAGTGGTTCTCGCACCTCAACGTCCTCGACGCACACCCGAAGAGATTCGCAAAGAGTGCGGCGATTGGGCTCTGATTGGCAAGGGTGCTGACCGTAGCCGGCACGTCATCACTTCGCTCGAACTCGATCCGTATCGTCAGGAAAAATTCAACGAAAAGTTGATCGAGAAATACAAAAAAGTGGAGGCAAACGAAGTCCGCTACGAAACCATCATGACCGACGATGCGGATTATTTGATTGTCGCATTCGGTTCATCCGCGCGGATCTGTATGCGGACCGTTGAAATGGCGCGTACTGAAGGGTACAAGGTGGGGCTGTTGCGCCCTATTACACTCTATCCGTTCCCATACAAGCAGATCGCCGAAATCGCTGCCCACACGAAAGGTATTCTGACAGCCGAACTCAATGCCGGTCAAATGGTCGAAGATGTACGTCTGGCGGTTAACGGTGCGGTTCCGGTAGCCCATTTCGGTCGAACAGGCGGTGCGGTTTTCTCGCCCGACGAGGCGTATGAGGCACTCAAATCAAAAATCATCAAGTAAAGAAGAGAATTATGGCAATGTCTGAAGTCGAGATAAAAAACGAAAACCTCGTATATCGGAAATCTCCCGTTTTGACGGACAACGTGATGCACTATTGTCCGGGATGCAGCCACGGTACGATCCACAAGCTGATCGCCGAGGTCATCGAGGAGATGAACATTCAAGAAAACACGATCGGCGTATCTCCCGTAGGCTGTTCGGTATTCGCATACAACTATATCGATATCGATTGGGCCGAAGCTGCTCACGGGCGCGCCTGTGCGGTTGCCACGGCAATCAAGCGGTTGCAACCGGAAAAGATGGTATTTACTTATCAGGGCGATGGCGATTTGGCGGCGATCGGAACCGGTGAAACGATTCATGCCTGCAATCGCGGCGAAAATATCGTGGTCATCTATGTCAACAATGCCATATATGGCATGACGGGTGGGCAAATGGCTCCGACGACTCTGTTGGGAATGAAAACCTCCACCACGCCCTATGGCCGTGATGCGAAACTGCATGGCTATCCCTATAAAATCGCCGACATGATCTGTCAGTTAGAAGGAGTTTGCTATGTAACTCGCCAGGCTGTACATACACCAGCTGCCGTTCGCAAAGCAAAAAAAGCGATCCGCAAGGCATTCGAAAATGCCCTCGCAGGTAAAGGGCTGTCATTGGTCGAATTCGTGGCGACCTGCAACAGCGGTTGGAAACAGTCGCCCGTCGCTTCGAACAAATGGATGGAAGAGAACATGCTTCCTTTCTATCCGCTCGGCGATATCAAAGGTTAAACGAAACAAAACGGAAACGACAATGAAAGAAGAATTGATTATAGCAGGATTCGGCGGTCAGGGAGTGCTTTCGACCGGGAAGATATTGGCTTATTCGGGTGTCATGCAGGATTATGAAGTAAGTTGGCTCCCTTCATACGGCCCCGAAATGCGCGGAGGGACTGCGAACGTTACGGTGGTCATCAGCGACAAACCGGTCAGTTCCCCCATTGTACACGAGTTCGACACGGCCATTATCCTCAACCAACAGAGTATGGACAAATTCGAAAGTCAAGTAAAACCGGGCGGCATATTAATCTATGATACGAACGGTATTACCCACCACCCTACCCGTACGGACATCAAAATCTATACGATCGACGCTACGGCCGAAGCAGCCAGAAGAGGAAATGCAAGGATATTCAACACACTGATTCTCGGTGGATATTTGAAAGTAAAACCGGTAGTGACATTGGAGAATGTTTTTGCCGGTTTGAAAAAATCTCTTCCTGAACGTGCATGGAAAACGTTGCCGGAAAACGAAGCCGCCATTCGGGCGGGAATGGAGTTGATTCGCGAGAAAAATTGACCTTCATATACCTAAAACATAAATGTGAAACAACAGCCTCTCAAAATTAAAGGCTGTTGTTTTTTTATGGGAATTGCACAATCGAGTGCCGTTCAATATCGGGAAAGACCTGAACGCGACAGATTCGATATGGTCCATAACCAAAGGAAAACGGTGTGAGTCAGACCTATGACAACAACCGGGACAAAGCCACCTGTTTATGGGAATCTCCCTTCCTGGCCAAAAAGGATGAATAGAATGGAATATTTTGTATTTTTGCCGGCGCTATAATATCATTCATTATGATGGATCGTTTGGCAATTTTACTTTTCGGCGTACTGACAATGGTATCATGTACCGGGTTTCTTGAACCCGAAGGAGAACTTGTCGAAAGGAATATGGATATTCCAACCGATATTACCGGTATCGAGATTACTGACGGGATGCAACTTGTATTCAATGACGAAATACCGACTGGCCAGGCGGTTGTCCGTACCCACAATAATGTACAGCCATACATTAAGGCCAAAATCGATTATGGACGAATCCTTTTTGAGGTAGACGCCCGTCGTTTCAAGAATCTTGACGTAACGATAGTAACCGCTCCTATCCCCTACAATAATTTTACGGCGTCAGGAGGCAGCAAAATGTACATGAGAGACCGACACACCTGTCAAAAGGCGTCATTTTCAATTTCGGGCGGTTCGAAGGCTATGTTTGCCTGTGAATGCGAAACGGCAACGATCAACTGCTCGGGCGGTTCTGAAATCGTTTGTGAAGGTCGGTGCAACCATGTCGCAATCGACTGTTCGGGTGGATCGTATTTTTATGGATACGATTTCGCGACACAGGTTGCAGAGGTCGTTGTTTCGGGAGGGAGCCATCTCGAAGTAGATGTCTCGGAATCCCTCTCGGGGGAAAATTCAGGAGGCTCGATCATTTATTGCAAAGGAACGTCCACAATCCTGAATATCAATAATCACGACGGATCGACAATCGTCCGGCCTTGACACAAAAGGGGCTCAAGGGAATACCTGAAACGCACATACCCCATTGACGCATACATTTTGTCACCGGGGCCATTTCCTCGTACATCTCCGTAGTGCGGAATGTTGATTCTGTACCTTATTGTCCCGACCTCCCCATGCTATTCGTTTCGATGCCGGCGAAGGGAGATCTCTCTTTTTTCGTGCATTTCAGTTGTAAACAGAGGCATTATGCAGGACTCCAGTTCTAACAGGAAACCTTTGGCGGCAAGTCCTCCTTCGTAGCCGACCAAAGTCCCATTCTTGCCGACAACCCGATGGCAAGGAATAATAACCGAAACAGGATTGACTCCGTTTGCTGCGGCCACAGCCCGCACGGCATAAGGCATACCCAATCGTTCAGCAAAAGCCCCATACGATTCAGTCGTACCATATGGTATTTGCCCCAATCCATTCCACACGATTTTCTGAAAATCGGTTCCTACAAGCAACAGGGGGATATCGAATCCGGTATTCTCTTTCGCAAAATAGGCATCCAACTGTGAGATTGTTTCAACAAGCACCGGAGAACTGCCCGGAACATAATCGGCTAATAAACCGCGCTGTAATCTTGCATCGACGAACTGTGCATGTTTTCCCTCTTTCCATCGGCATAGGCACAATCTTTCACCATAAGAACCGAGGATCAGTTCCCCACACGGCGAATGGTAACTACAAATATCTATTTTCCCCCTCATTTTATTCTCGTCTCATACGGTCAATCATGCAATCCTGAATCGTTTGTACACACGACATTCGTTCCGCATACAAACTCTCTACTCAATCGTACTCATCGAAACCGACAACGTCAAAACAGTTTTCC
>CASDWR010000033.1 GCA_949284665.1 uncultured Rikenellaceae bacterium
ACAAACATAGCGATGTCACATATTCCGGTCATTCTGCTCACATCGCAAAGTGCTACTGAATACGAGTTGGAGGGATTACGCATAGGTGCCGACGACTATATCGCCAAACCATTCGACATCAAATTGTTGATTGCGCGATGCAACAACCTCGTCAACTCCCGAAAGATGTTGCAAACCCATTTCGCAAAGGGAACAGACACTCCGATCGAAATGATTGCCACCAACATATACGACCAGCAATTTTTGCAACAGCTTATCGATATTATTGAACAGCGTCTCGACAATCCCCAGTTCGGCATCGACTACATTGCACGTGAGATGAAAATGGGGCGTACATTATTTTTCAACAAGGTAAAGGGCATCACGGGACAAACGCCCAACGAATTTATCGTAAACACGAAACTGAAAATAGCCAAACGTATGATCCGACAGGAGCGCTCGCTTTCGATCAATGATATCGCATTCAATTTAGGATTCAACTCCTCCAGCCATTTCATCAAACTTTTCAAAGAGGCGTTCGGTATAACACCAGCCGTCTATCGCAAATCGTCCAACGACGAAGTACAATAATCCATCTTACTAAGAGTTAAATTCGCAATCCATTCACTTATCCTTGCAGATCGGTCTCCTATGACGGACGGTTTATATCGACAATACACCACCTGATTCATTCCGAATTCATTCCACTTCATTATCGGCATCTCTTTTCGAAAAGGCTTATTCCAATTACTGTAAATACCAAATGGCACCTGATGGTATTTCTAACAGTACGCACCATACAGGAAGTCCGGTCGATCAGTCGAATGATAGATACGGATAATTATCAATTCACTGAAGAAATGCCTCGCGAATAAACCAAAACTGGAATTCGCGAGGCATTTCTTTTACTGTCTATAACAGGTCGGATCATTCATCGTACACGACGATACGGGTATTGTTCGTAAAATCGCTATTGCTGTTGGCCCCATAGATAGGAACCGCAGTACCGGAATTCATCATTTCGCCGAAATAGAACATTGTTTGTCCGGCAGCCAGTTTAGGTTTGATGTATTCCGTAAAATCGATTTCGATAAAAGTATCGGCAGGATACGCAACCGAAATATTGGACAAAGAAGGGATGTAATTATCCCTTACAGGGCGGACAACGTCTCCATTTGCCCAATATGTTATTTCATAGAAGGAAACCACGCAATCGGATGCTTCGGCCGCGGCTTTTTGCATCAGCGTAATCTTCGTTATTTCATCCGCAGGAATAGACAAGAGAGAAAGATCGAATGAATAATAGATATCGCCTGACAAATTACCCGGAGTCAAAGTCATTGTAGCAGTATTACCGATTTTCAATTTTTTCTCATTCCAAAAGCCATCGCCGGATTTGGGCAGCACGAAATAGAACGGCCCGCTGTTGCCAGTTTCCGTACCGCTGACTGCTATATTCAACCCAGCCGTACCAGATGTAGAAATTTTGATGTTTCCGCTTTTTTCGCCATCCAAACCGCTAACAGGTTCAAAAACAGCCCAAACCGTTAGGGGTTCGGTCGGATAATCGGCAGCAGCGACATACAGCGTATTAGCATATGGGCCCTCTTGCTGAAGTGATAGTCCGAATCCGGATGGGGCGGTAAATGTCACACCGTCACGAAGTCCGCTGCATGTGAGAGAAAAATTCTGGGGAGATGAAACTTCTCCATTGGCCACGCTGCCGAAATCAGGCAACAAGGAAGTACTGAGTTCGAGGGTCAGCCATGATGCCGTGAGATCTTTGTTGACGATTGTCATGATACAACTGTACTTTCCACCGGCCTGGACTCCACCCTGTCCTTCGCATAAGTTGAAAGTCACTGTCTTGTCGGCAATACTTTCGGGATCATTAATGACCTTGACACTGAAAGCGGCATCGGTCTGATTGCATTCGAAAGGGATAATTATGCATCCGCTTTCGTCTGCAACAGGAATCGTCGTAAAATCCTCGCCATAAACTACATCGCTCGCAGTTACGATCTTTACTTTCACACTGCCCGATTCGGCAACAGGTCCTCCATAGACCGTCAAGGGTATGTTCAGCGTCTTCGAATCGGTTTCATCGATCGACACTGTTGACGAAGTAAAATTAATTGCCGGCAATCGACCATCGTACATACTTGTATCGAGTATTCCGTCATTGCATGCGACCGATATCGTCATCGCAATCGCAGCACTCATATGTATAAAGATTCTTTTCATGATGAACATTTTTTATTGATCGGATTATCTGCTTGTCGAATCATCGTTTTACCAACCGGGATTGTTGGGGCCGAGTACCGGATTGTACTGATATGCGGCATTGGGTATCGGGAACAAATAATGTTTGTCGAGTACCGTGGGCACGATCCGGTAATTGACACCTGCTTTAGCTTTCGGGACAAGTGAGGTCAATTGGTTGCGACGCACCAGATCGAACCAACGATACCCTTCGAAATAAAGTTCCTTACGTCTTTCGACCTCGATAGCTGTTTTGAACTTTTCGTAATCGTTCGGAATTTCAGAGTTCTCGATTCCAGCACGTACACGAATTTTGTCCAAATACTGCTTTGCCTTGTCATCGGGACCATTGTTGTATTCGTTGATGGCCTCTGCATAAATCAGCATTACCCCGGCAAGGCGAATCATTTTGAAATGTGCACGCGAATATTTCGCATCGGTAAGGTCGCGGTTGAAAATGGTTGAATCGGCATATTTGCCACAACTATACACCTCCAGATTTTTGTTACCGAAACCATTATTGAAACTTTTGACCAAAGTTTGCATGCGTTTGTCGGCAGGATTCTCGTCGAACAGAGCCTTGAGTTGTTCCGACAAGGTGTATCGACCGAGGGTTTTAGTCAAATAACGATAAGTAGTCGAACCCGGAATCTGTTGATAAAACATACCGAAATAGGCCTGTTCGCCCGTATCGGGATCCACTCCGAAATCATAACTGTTCTGTACATCGGGACAGGCTTCCGTAGCATATTGATTGTTCTCCGACACTGCTTCCAGAATCGACTCACAACAGTTGTTCCCGTCCACCGTAAAGAGTTTCCGGTAATCTCCGAACAGGTCGTACTGACTCATGGCGATCACATCTCCGGCATAATCCGCAGCTTTCTTGTACATGTCACGCCGAGTCATATTATCGAAATAGCCTTTCACATCGTCGTACACTCTTCCGGCCATTGTCAGATATACTTCTGCCAGAATCGATTTTGCAGCTGCCGCCGACATACGTCCCGCCCCCTCGTCGTGACGATCAGGCAAACGCCCCATCGATGCCTCAAGATCGGAAACAATCAATTGGTACACCTGCCCGACCGGTTGCCTGGTCAATTGGGCGTTCACTACATCCACATCCTCGGTAACCAAAGCACAATCTCCGAACAGACGAGCCATATTGAAATAGAGATAGGCCCGTACGGCTTTGGCTTCCGCTTCCACATCGGCCAAAAAT
>CASDWR010000034.1 GCA_949284665.1 uncultured Rikenellaceae bacterium
ATGACATTGCCAGGTCTTCCATTTCCTTGAGTCGTTTGATGTAGGATTCGACCACTTCGCGTCTTGCTCCCGGACGCGCGCCGGAAATGGCATCGCAAACCTGTACGATCGGGGCGATCAATGATGTCATTTCCTCTTCATCGTGGTGTGCCCCGATAGCGTTGCATACTTCCGGTTTTTCTTTGTATTTCTCGGCCAGTTTCATTCCGATGATTGCATGTGGCAATTCGGGTTCGTCGTCGGGTACTTTGCCGATATCATGCAAAAGGCCTGCTCTCCGGGCGATTTTGGGATTCAACCCCAGTTCGGCAGCCATGATCCCGCACAAGTTGGCGGTTTCCCGGGAGTGCTGGAGCAGATTCTGTCCATAAGACGACCGGTATTTCATTTTGCCTATCAGACGGATCAACTCGGGATGCAACCCGTGGATGCCCAAATCGATCGTTGTCCGTTTACCGACTTCGACGATCTCTTCCTCGATCTGTTTTTGGACTTTGGCTACAACCTCTTCAATACGGGCGGGATGGATTCGTCCGTCGGTGACCAACTGGTGGAGGGCCAAGCGGGCGATTTCCCGGCGGACAGGATCGAATCCCGAGAGAATGATCGCTTCCGGAGTGTCGTCTACGATGATTTCGATCCCCGTTGCCGCTTCCAATGCTCGAATGTTGCGTCCTTCACGTCCGATAATCCGGCCTTTTACCTCATCGCTTTCTATGTTGAAGACGGTTACCGAGTTTTCGATGGCTGTTTCCGTAGCTACTCTCTGGATGGTTTGCACAACGATTCGTTTGGCCTCCTTGTTGGCACTCATTTTCGCCTCTTCGATCGTCTCGTTGATATAAGTCATGGCATCGGCTTTGGCTTCGGCTTTCATGTTTTCGATAAGGATATTTTTTGCCTCTTCGCTGCTCATGCCGCCGATCTGTTCCAAACGGATGTTCTGTTCTTTGAGCGTTCGATCCATCTCTTCCTTCTTACGCTCGAGAGCAGCGATATGACTTTCCATCTGCTCCTTGATTTTTTCGTTTTCACGAATTTTCCGTTCGAGGTCCTGTTGCTGCTGATTGATTTTGTTTTCGGCCTGTTTGATGCCTTGTTCGCGTTGGTTGAGTTTTGTGTTGCGTTCGTTGACCAATCGGTCATGTTCGCTTTTCAACTGGATGAATTTCTCTTTCGCCTGAAGGATCTTTTCCTTTTTAATCATCTCTCCTTCCGCTTCTGCCTCTTTGAGTGCCGCTTCACGACGTTTCTTCATGGAGTTTTTCATGAAGAAGTTCGTTATCACGATATATACGGCAAGAGCGACCACGATGCTGATGACGCTTATGACGATTGCCGGAAAAATATTCATGTTTTAAATTTTTGTTAATGGTTAATATATGATGTTGTTTAATCGTTTTTCCTTTTAAGTAAATAAAAAGCCCGCACAGGTGTTCCAATTCTTGTTTGACGAAGCTCCTGATCGTCAAGTGTGAGACCTCCGAAAAAAATCGCAAACGTCCAACGGTGTCGTGCATGAGCAGAGGACACACCCCGAAAAGGGGTTAAGGCCTGTTTTTGAAAACCCGAGTCAGCCTCAATTTTTTAATTGTTGAGTTTCGCAAAGCTAATGGAACCTATGCGGGCGTATTCCAAATCTTATATGTAAAGAACGTTTTTAACTCCTCTTTTCTTACATTCACCACACACTCTTTCTCTTCTTCCCTCTCTCTCGTCTCTTTTCCTCATCTTCTCCGCAAACCTTTCACCTCTCTCTCCTTCCTCCTGCTCTTTGACTCTCTTGGCATGCGCGTTTGCACATTCATTCGTCAACTTTTTCCTTTTGTCTCTCTCTTCTCTCTTTTAACCGGTTTCTCAGATTTCGGTTTTTCTTTTCGCTCCTCTCTTCCTTTCCGGTCTTCTACCCCTCTTTTTTCTCCCGTTTCCGCTCTTCTTTTTGGCCCCTTTGGTTGCAGCACTTCTCCTCGTCCTGCCAATTTGAGTCCTGGTACTTGCGGTCAAAAAATCTTGTCTCTCCCTGCAGGCATTTTCCCAATCGCTGTCGCTATTCCCGAAGTTTTTTATTCCCAGTGGCTACGGCGTCGTCTTATTTGGCATCGACTTTACACCCCTTTCTCAATCATTCCTGCCTTTCTCTGCCGTGCGTGAGTCTCATCTTCACCGTTCTCTGTTCTCTCTCTTCCCTCTCTTCCCCCTCTCTCTTCTCCCTCCTTTTCTTACCCCTCCGTCTCCTCACCTCCGTTTTCCTCCGCCTCTTCTCCTTCCGTCCGATTTTTAATTATACGGACCAAAGCGATCGAGAGCGACAATCGGGACATTTGTCCTTGTCTATCTCAATTTGTTGAGGTGCTCGTCGAGTTTACGATCGAGTTCTTGGAGAGCGTCAATGTCATCGCCCAGACTGCGGCTCGTCTCCATCTCCACGACCTTGAGAGCCAGTTGCAACGCGGACATAGCCAGATAACCTTCGGTGTCGGACAGAAACTGGGATTCGAGTGTTGCGACCCATCTGTTGATCTCCTTTTCGGCTTTGCGGAAAATTTCTTCCTTCTCTCTCTCTATGTTCAGAGGATAGCTTTTGCCGGCAATGTTCAGCGTAATTCGGAACGTCTCTTTTGTCTGCATCGCATTCCCCTTATTTGTTCATCAGGGCTATGCAACGGTCAATCTCCCGCATAAGACGATTGATCCGAGCTTTTGCCTGTTTTTCGTTTACATTGCTTCGTCCGACCAGAGTCTCTCCCAGTTCTAGGACTGCGATTTTTTTCTCAAGAGTTGCCACTGTCTGTTTCAACTCTTTGTTTTTTTCTTTCAGCTCGTCCCGTTCGCTGCCCAAAGACCTGCATGTTTCGTACAAGCGGTCGTTATCCTCCATTACTCGGGCAACCTTTTCGGTCAAAGACTTTATAAGCGGTTGTTGAGCCATGGTCGGTTGCGGTCAATGTTCACACTCCAAAATTATATAAACAAAGGGAAAAAACAAAATTTATCGGGAAAACTCTTGCTTTTCCGTAGGGGAAATGCATGCAAAGAGGTCATAATCTTCGGCTCCCGTGATAGTCACATCGTAAAAGGCCCCTGTTTCAAGCGGTATGTCCGATCGGATCAACAGATTCTGATCGACCTCAGGAGAGTCGTATTGCGAGCGTCCCACGTAGTATTCACCCTCTTTGCCGTCTATGATGACCCGCTCGCTGAAACCGATGCGACTTTCGTTGAGGTTGTGGGATATTTCGTTTTGAATCATCATGATCCGTTCCGCACGACTCTCTTTGATCGCTTGGGAAACATCGTCTGCCAGATGTTCGGCCGAAAAAGTACCTTCTTCTTGTGAGTAGGTAAAAACTCCCAGACGCTCAAACCGTTCTTCGCGCACGAACTGTTCCAATTCCGCAAAATCCTTTTCCGACTCTCCGGGGAAACCTACAAGTAAAGTGGTGCGGATGGCAATTCCCGGGATTTCATGCCTGAGGCGACCGATCAACTCTTTGGTCCGTTCTTTGGTGATTCGCCGCTTCATGGCCGAGAGTTGGTTGTCGGCTATGTGTTGCAAAGGGATGTCGAGGTATTTGCAGATTTTGGGCTCGTCGCGTATCGCATCGATGACATCTTGGGGGAAACCGGAAGGGTAGGCATAATGGAGTCTGATCCACTCGATTCCCTCGATCCGGCAGAGTTCGTGCAACAGATCGGCCAAACGGCGTTTCCCATAAAGGTCTATCCCGTAATAGGTGGTATCCTGAGCAATGACGATCAACTCTTTCACACCGGATGCGGCCAGTCGCTCCGCTTCCTGAATCAGTTTTTCCATCGGTATGGAGACGTGGGGGCCCCGGATCAACGGAATGGCGCAATAGGAACAGTGCCAGTCACACCCTTCCGAGATTTTCAGATAGGCATAATGGGGTGGGGTGGTCAATACTCGGTCGGTTTCCAGTTCCGGACGGTATGTCGGACAAAGAATTCGTACCACACCGCTCAAGTCCCTGGCTCCGAAATATTCGTCCACTTCCGGGATTTCGGTTCTCAGTTCGTCGGCATACCGTTCGCTCAAACATCCGATGACAAAAAGTTTTTCGATTTTTCCTTCGTTTTTGGCTTGTACGAAAGAGAGAATCGTGTCGATCGATTCCTCTTTGGCGTCTCCGATGAAGCCGCAGGTGTTGATGATGACGATTCCGGCCCGAGTGTCGTTGGAATCAGCGATCAGGTCATAACCGTTTTCCTTGAGTTGTGCCATGATATGTTCCGAATCGACAATATTCTTGGAACAACCCAGTGTGACGACATTGATCGTTTTTTTCTTTCTCATGACCGGTGTATCAAAAATCATTTACCAAAGATCATTCGCTGAAGAGTGCGTTTACGAACTCTTTGCGGTCGAATATTTTGAGCTGATCGATTCCCTCTCCGATGCCGATGTACCGGACCGGAATTCGAAACCGGTCGCTGATACCGATCACTACGCCACCTTTTGCCGTGCCGTCGAGTTTGGTGATGGCCAACGATGAAACTTGGGTTGCCTGTGTAAATTGTCTGGCCTGTTCGAATGCATTTTGCCCGGTACTTCCGTCGAGGACGAGCATTACTTCATGCGGGGCATCGGGAATCACTTTGGCCATTACGTTGCGTATTTTGGTCAATTCGTTCATCAAACCTATTTTGTTGTGCAAACGTCCTGCGGTGTCGATCAGTACGATATCCGCCTTGTTGGCGACAGCTGATTTAAGCGTATCGTATGCCACGGAGGCAGGATCGGCCCCCATACTCTGTTTCACGATCGTTGCACCGGCCCGTTCGGCCCATACCTCAAGTTGCTCGATTGCCGCTGCCCGGAATGTGTCTGCGGCGCCGATATAGACTTTTTTGCCTGCTTTATGCAATTGTGCGGCGAGTTTGCCGATCGTTGTGGTCTTTCCGACGCCGTTTACTCCCACCACCATCACTACGTATGGCGTGCCTTCGCGGGGATCGAGTCCGAAATTTTCCTGCGAACCTTCGCTTTCACGAAGCAGCAAACTGATCTCATCGCGCAGGATGGCCTTTAGTTCGGAAACATTCATGTATTTGTCACGAGCGACCCGGGCTTCGATATTCTCGATGATTTTTACGGTTGTTTCCACCCCTACATCCGAAGTGATGAGAATCTCCTCCAGTTGGTCGAGCACCTCTTCATCTACATGTGAACGCCCGGCCACGGCACGGGCCAGTTTGCCAAAGAGTCCCTCTTTGGTCTTCTGCAATCCTTCGTTCAATTCGCGTTGTTCGGACGCCTTGGTATCCGGCGTCGACTCCGTCTCCTTCTTTTTAAAAATATCGAATAATCCCATGTTGTTGCGATCGTATATTTTCCAAATGTCGTTTTTCTTCGGACAAAGATAATGTTTCTTTTCGGCCTGTCCTAATCACGACATGTCGTGGCCCGGTTTTGTCTACGACTCATGGCACAAGTTTCGTACACTGCAAAAGGACGGGAAATGAGGCGGATCATCGGGTTCCCTTTGCCTGTTCGGAGTCCCGGGTGCGACTTTCCAATGCGGTTCGTATTCGACGTCCCGGAGATCGATCAATACTCCACCTTGTCGCTCTTTTCGTCCCACATGCGAAAGGCTTCAATGGCCTCTTCGCGCAACATTTCCTCCGATTTTACGCTACGTTGGGCAGGATCGAGCGGTATCTGGTCGTAGATGAACGAATCGTCGAATCCGATCTCGGCAGCGTCCTGACGGTTGTTTGCGAAATATATTTTCTCTATGCCGGCCCAATATATGGCGCTCAGACACATCGGGCACGGTTCGCACGAAGAGTAAATTTCACATCCGTCGAGTTGGAAATCGTGCAGTTGTTGGCATGCATTTCGAATGGCACTGACTTCGGCATGAGCAGTAGGGTCGTTGTTCAGGGTAACCGAATTGGAACCTGTGGCGACTACTTCGCCATTGCGTACGATGACTGCTCCGAAGGGGCCGCCGCCTTTGCGAACGCTCTCTTTGGAGAGTTCGATGGCCATGCGCATGAATTTCTCGTTCCGGGTCTCAAGCGAGACGTTGTTATTTTCTTTCTTTTCCATTGTAATTGTGTACTTTACGTTTAATAGCTCTGATTATTTCTCCACCGAACATGATGATCGACGTAGTGCCGATAATAGTCATCCAATCCTTGAAAGAGATGGGGGTGGTGCGGAATACTTCGCCACCCAGATTGACGATTGCCACCTGGCCGGCTACGATAAGCAGTACGATCAGGACGAAGACATAGCTGTGTCGCAGATCATGGAAGGCCGATCGGTTTTCCCCGAAAGTTTTTACGTTGAACATGTTCCATACCTGAAGCATGACGAATACCGTAAAGAACATGGTCAGTTGACGTATCGACATGTCGGGGCCCCAAAAGAACATCAGGCCCAGCAGGACGGCGACAAAAAGGAGTCCTGTAGATGCGATCGAAAGGTACATTGGACGGGTGATGATGAAATCGCTCTTTTTCCGCGGTTTGTCGAGCATCACCTTGGGGTCGGGAGGCAGGGATGCGAACGCCATAGCCGCAAATGTGTCCATGATAAGGTTGATCCATAGAATTTGCGTAACCGTCAGCGGCAATTTGTTCCCGATAATGGATCCGATGAATACGACGATGATGGCAGCGAAGTTGATGGTCAACTGGAACATCACGAAACGTTGAATATTGCGATAGAGTGACCGTCCCCACAGTACGGCTGTGGCGATGCTGCTGAAAGAGTCATCGAGGAGGGTGATGTCCGAGGCCTCTTTTGCTACCGAGGTGCCGGAACCCATCGAGAGACCCACCTGTGCGAAATTGAGTGCCGGAGCGTCGTTTGTCCCGTCGCCTGTGACGGCAACCACTGCTCCGCGGCTTTGCAACAAACGGACCAGGCGTTGTTTGTCGAGCGGGCGTGCCCGTGACATGATTTTCAACTCTTCGACACGTTCCAAAAGTTGTTCGTCACTCATGGCCGCAAACTCGGCTCCGGTAATGCGGTTTTGTTCCCCGTCGTAGTTGTCGTCCCACAAACCGATCTGCCGGGCAATTTCACGGGCTGTTGCAGGGGTATCTCCCGTGACGATCTTGACTTTGATGCCCGCATCCAGACAACGGCCTACAGCTGCCGGTACATCGGGTCGTACAGGGTCCGATATGGCGGCTATCCCGACAAATTCGAGCCTCCCTTCTTGTAATGCCTTATCGGCGGCGGTCGCTTCGGTAGTTGTACAGGCAAAACCGAGGGTACGCATGGCCTTGTTTTGGAAATCGAGTAGGCGGGCATCGATCTCCTCGTCGGTGCGGCTGCCGGTACACATGGCTTTTACGATTTCCGGAGCCCCTTTGACATATAATTTTCTTGTGCCGTCGGCCGAGCGGAGAAGAGTCGCCATGTATTTCCGCTCCGTGGAGAATGGAATCTGATCTATGATTTCCACCCTGTTGCGGACTGTCCGATAGTCGATGTCGTGATCGCGGAGCCACAGCAGCAATGCCCCTTCTGTCGGATTACCGATTGCTTTCCCGTTTTGGTCGAGGAATGCCGTGGTATTTGCAGCCAGTTGTTCAGCAAAGGAGGTGTCGTCGGAAGACCCGTAGCGGATGATTTCGTGTACCCTCATTTGATTCATGGTAAGAGTTCCGGTCTTGTCCGTGCAAATGACGGTTACAGCCCCCATTGTTTCACATGCATGCATTTTCCTTACAAGATTATTCGTCTTCAGCATCTTGCGCATACTGACTGCCAGACTCAATGAAATGCTCATTGGGAGTCCTTCAGGAATTGCCATTACCATGATAGCTACCGAAACCATAAAATATTGCAACAAGGCCTCAATGATCTTCAGCCATCCGGCCGAAGCGAGACCTCCGAACCAAAATCCTTTGATGAGCATGACTGCGAAAATTGCGATCGCCAGTGTCGTGCCGATTTTCCCGATCAGTCTCGACAACTTTTCCAGTTGGAGGTCGAGCGGTGTTTTTTCTTCGCTTTTGACCGTGGCCTGTTGTGCCACGCGACCGAATTCGGTGGCATCTCCCACGGCGATCACCCGCATTGTCCCGCGGCCTTCGGTGACGGTCGTTCCACGCATGGCCATATTGGAGGGGTAGGTGGCCTCCTGATCGAAGAATTGGGCATCGGTTTCTTTGGATACGAGTGGCTCGCCTGTAAGGGTCGATTCGTTAACGGTCATCGATACTGTTTCGAGCAATTCCCCGTCTGCGGGAATCTCCTCCCCCGCTTCGAGCAATACGATATCTCCGCGTACTACGTCCCTTCGGGGAATCTCCTGCACGTTGTCATCGCGAATCACTTTGACCGCTACGTCGTCGTTTACCTGATTGAGTACGTCGAATCGGCGTTTGGCGTCGTATTCGAACCAAAATGAAACGCCTGTGGCCAATATGATCGCGCACAAGATCCCAATCGTTTCCGCAAACTCGCCGTCAACACAGGCAACAGCCAGAGAGAGACATGCGGCGACCAGCAAAACCTTGATGATGGGGTCTTTGAACTTGTCGATGAACAATTTCCAT
>CASDWR010000035.1 GCA_949284665.1 uncultured Rikenellaceae bacterium
AAAGTAAACGTGTTCATCGGCTGGGGTAGTAACGTACTTGATGGTCCTGCGTGAAGCATAGGCTTCTGCCGGATCGCGATACATTGTTGCATATGTTTCGAAACCAGGAAGTTGCATCCATCCTTCGATCCGGTCGTGCAAGAGGGCGGCCGAATCTTCGTCACAGACAATACCCTGGGAGTTTTGACCGCTTGCCTTGCCGTCGACCTTCGACTTGATGATTACACGCTTGAGCAACAAGACCTGTAACCTCTTTTGCATGTCGGACATTCCCGAAGGTGTGTTCATCCGTCGTGTAAGGTGGGCGATCAGGTCGTCCGTCGCCTCTTCCACGGTGTATGGGTCTGCTGCCTTGGATGCGAACATGTCCAATGTCTGGACTGATTTCGAAAGTTGGTTGGCCACTTGCCGTTGTACGTATTGGGCTACCGTCACGTAGCCGAAGCACTCTTTTGCAATGGGTTGTCCGTCGAGCCACGAAAGATTCTCCGCAATGTCCAATACTTCTTTCAACGCTTGTTTCTGTATGGCTTTCGGTACGACCGTGTAGGTTGAGGTGCGGTCGCTTTGGTAGTGCGTCGATTGATAAATACCTCCGATGTGGGCGATCAACGACATACAACAACTCTCCACCTGTTTCGCTACGTCGTCCAGTATGCCGACACGGTACGTGTAATCCGGATCATACGGTGACAGCCACTCGAGATCGTCGTCCAGGATACGTTTGAGATTTTCGATGCGGTATGATACGCTGCGGAATATGTCGTTTCCGGGGACAGCCGTCGAAATCCTCGGATCAAAACGATAAAAGCGCTCTCCATACTGATAAAATGGGTCGTTGCATTTCCCGTCGATGATTTCGGAGAGTATATCGCGCTCCTGCTCTGGACTTTGAGCGTTGACGGGTGTGTAAAGCCATCGAATGACATGCCGATCGTAGACCCCCGGGGCATCTGCGATCAATTTTACGCCGCGCTCCTTGTCTCCCGGTTGGGCAATCGTGTTGTAACAGCGTCCGGTGATGATGGTGGGACAGATCCCATAGCGTGCCGTGAACGTTGGAGAACGTAACGAGTCGGTCGGATAAGCCGTTGCCGCGGCATAGTTGGGCAATATGCCAAGCGTCATGCCGACCCTCCCCGCAATCGTTGCCGCTACTGCATTCTCAAACAACCGATCGGGAATGTCGTAAGCACGTACATCCGGATCAACGGCCGACAGATCCAGCCATAATTGCGAACGAATTCGTTCGGCGATGTTGAAGGGGACCATGATGGTCGATCCGATGATTTCGCCGCTGCGAGGATCGGTTGTGATAGCAGGCAGCGGTGTTGTGGAAGGAGAAGCCGTGAATCGAATCGTCGAGAGGGTGGGATCGGAAAGATCGAAAGACGGGTCATCTTTCGGGAGCGGACGAGTCTGAAGCACCTCTTTCAGCCCGATCTCTTCGAAGGCCTCATTCCACATGAGTACACCCCGTTCGATTGCGGCGGCAAGAGGGGCGGGGAATGTGGTATCGATATAGAATACGATCGGCTTGATATGCCCTTCGGAATCGAAAATATTGCGTCGCATGGCAAAATAGTCGACTTTCGTCCCCTGTTCTTCAGCTGAAAAACGCCTGATGGCGGTCGGATAGAGACCGATCCGTTCATCGCACAATCGGGGTTTCATCGTCGTTTCAGGTAACAGGGAGATTGTTCTACGGGCCGTAATGGTCGTCGGTTGATCCTTGCGGATGTAGAAAAATCCAAGGATGGCGGTGGTCATGTCGAAAGAGAGTTCGCTCAATACCGACACGTTCCCTCGTCCTGCCGCTATATCCTTGATGAAAGAGCGGTTCGCTTTGTACGATGCGGTGCTGACTCCAAAACCGGCATATGCATTCCCACCCCAATAGTCGATCGGTTGAATCTTTTTATTGGAACCGCTCCATAACGATGTCGCATCGAAAACCACGGCCGAACTGTCACGGTTGCAGGCTTCGATCTTAAATGCATTTACGATCGGTGAAAGATGGCTTTTGGCGGCAGCTGTTCGCATCCCGGGATCGTCGTCCGTGGCGACCATCGGAGCGATTTCATGAAGATAAATCGTAGAATCGGCCCGTGAAAAAGCTATGATGTAAGGTTCGGCCACTGGCTGCCCGGCATAGCCATCGCCCGAATCCGACGTGCTTTCGATACGGGTGGTGATGACCATTTCTCTGTCTAACAGACTGTCAGGTAGTTCGATGTATAGTTTGTCCTCGATTTTGTGGAGAGTCAGAAAACTCGAAACACTTTTAGATTTTTTATCCTTGAAAAGTTTGTCGTAGGGAGTGGTTTTTTTCGGCGGGACCGGTTTCCCATCCTCCTTCCCCCGCTTTCCGTTAGCCGATTTATGCGTTGTCTTGCGACGGACTCCCTCATTGGCCGCCCAGGCCAAATCCGTCGATTCGGATGCGGTCATGGGACCGAGTGGAAGTAATAGACAGACGAGTATCGGCAGAATAAAGTATGAATATCTGGTCTTCATTGTTTCATCGTATTATTTCGTCAGAGCCTTTTCGATATTTCGCAACAGGAGTTTGTAGTGTGCAGCTGTGGACCCGTTTGCCGAGCTTGCCTTGCTTTTCAGCAGCGACTGGAGTCGAAGTACCTCAGCGAAGTTGTCTCCTTCTGTACTTTCCCGCACCGAATAACGGGCGCGCGGAGCACCATATCCGGAGATGGGGCCGTTGTTCGGAGTATCTGCCTCCGTATGACTCGTTACGGCGGAATGGGGATAACAACAGGTCAGAGCCCGTTCTCTTTGGGCCACTTTTTCGAGAGATTCCGGTAAAATGAGCGAAAAATTGTCGATGTTTTTGTCATTCGGAGTACTGCCCGATCCCGTATATTGCAACCCGGCCGAAGCACAGCGTGTCTTGACGTATTCGCGTTGGAGCATCATGTCCGTTTCGGTCAGATCCATCCCGCGCATGGTCGGGCCCCAAATTGCTTCGTATACCTCCTTGCGGCACTCTTGGGGAGTATAGGCCGATCCGTGTGCCAGTTCGGCGCTTGTCCATAACTTGTCGGGGGCGGTCACTACGGCCGATACAATCACCGGGAGCAACGTGTTTTTCGGCGAACCCATCAACGGAAGATTCTGCATCAGTTCGGCGTTGTCGAGCCAGTCCATATCTCGCAACTGTGCCAATAAAAACCGTATTGCACGGCGTTGCTTCTCAGCCGGAACACTTTCGTATGCTTTTACCGGATCGCCTTCCAATTTTTCGTTGAGGTAGATCCCTCCGACATTGGCATACACGTGTCCGATGTAACGGAAATATTGCATGATGATCGCATCGTAAATCTCTGCCCGATGGCTGTAATCTTTGTCTTCGTCGGCAAGCCACTGATTCATGTGGCGAAGGATGTATTTCAAGTTTGCGATGCCGTATTCCGATGCCTGGATCGCATCATCACCCAAATCCTCGGTCTGTGATTTTGGGTCTATCGTGCTTATCAACTGTTGTTTGCCATAACGATAAACCGGATCTTCGATCGCATTGGTTATCCATTTCGAGGTGATTTCGTATTCTTCTTCGATTGTTTTCGCTCCATATACGGGAGTATACAGCCACTTGACCGCAAAATAGTCGTATGTGCCGAAACGCGGCGGGGTAAGTTTGACGCCGCGTTCCCGGTCACCGGGTTGAGCTACATAATTGAATCGGGCGTAATCCATGATGCTGGTCGTTGTCCCGTGTTGTCGGGTAAAGGAAGGAGAACGGAGCGAATCGACAGGGATGACCGATGATGCGCTCATGTTGTGCATGTAACCCAGGCAATGGCCTACTTCGTGCGATATCACATAGCGTAATCCGTCGCCCATGACTTCCTCGGGAATGTTTACTTTTCTTACCCGTTCGTCCGTCTGGGCCGTTTGTACGAAAAGCCAGTTGTTCAACAATTTGATTACATCATGGTATACGTAGACCGATGCATTCAGAATCTCTCCGCTGCGCGGGTCTACCCAAGAGGGCCCCATGGCATTCTCGATGGCGATCGGTGCATAACGGATACACGAATATTTAATATTGTCCGGATCGAATTCAGGATCGTCGGTCGGATAGGGCCTGGCTTCAACGGCGTTCTTGAAACCGATCCGTTCGAACGGTTCGTTCCATTGCAATACGGCTTCGAAAATGTAGGGTTTCCATTGTGCCGGGAAGTCGGAATCGATGTAAAATACGATCGGTTTGACGGGCGTCACTTTCTCTCCTCGGGCAAAAGCGGCCGAATCGGAAGGTTCGAGACGCCAACGGTTGGCGTAGTAGATGACACCGACTTTTTGGCGTTCGGTACTGAAAAGGTATTTTCCGGTCGGGAAAACTGCCATGCGGCTATCCACACGACGCGGACGATATGGAATCTTGTCGAGCAATACCAGCGATCGCGTCATGACAGCTGTCAGGGGTTTGTTCTCAATCAGCGTCGTTTTCCCTCGCCGAACCGTGAAATCGTAGCTGAGGGTACTCCGTATCATTACATTGTCGCTGAATGATTTGAACTCTCTGATAAACGAACGGTCCTTTTGGAAGGTGCGAGTCGGAGTGTAACGTGCATAAACTCCGTAATCCGAAAATGGAGACATCTCTTTGTCGTCACCTGCGAAAAGGGTCGTAACATCGAAAACCGATGCCGAACTGTCCCGGTTGTAAGCCTCGATCTTGAAATTGTAAATGATGGGCGCCAAGGTGTTTTTGCGGATCGCCTCCGTCAGGTCTCCCGACGGGTCGGAGTCGACGGTTACGTCGGAATTGATTTGGCGGAGTTGAATGTTTTCACCGCTCCGTGTGAAAAGGATGTGGCGGGGATCGCCTGATTTGGAACCGACGATACCCGAATAATTATCCGAAATTTCGGTAATGGTCGACCCCAACAACATCTCACGTCCCAACAGCGAATCGGGAAACTCGAAATAGAGTTTGCCTTTTACCTTGTGAATGGCGATCATGCCCGTTGTGTCGGCTTCGTGTTTTTCGCCGAACAGTTTGTCGTAAGCGCTCGGTTTGGGCTTGTCTGCAGCCTCTACCTCGGTTTTGCGTGATGTCTTCTTTCCGTTCGTCCGAACTTTCGGACGGGCCTCGGTCAGCGAGACGGAAACAGAGGCCAGCAGTAGAAGTACGAATAGTTTCTTAATCATTTTTTCCTGTGGTTGGTTTTTAGCTGTTTATGTTATTTGTCTTCATTGTGGACTTGTTGTTCGCATTGCCAGTGATGCAAATATAGGGTTTTCGATCGAAGATCAATCGTTTTTCGTCATCGATTTGGTGGATGTAAGACGATTTCCTCGTAGAAGGGGGGGGGAGTATGACCCGTTCCAAAGTTCGGCGGAGACATCTAACAATATGTAAAATCGGATGATCTTTTCAAGGGGAGGCATCGATGCGAAGGCTCGACCGACAGGAACCGCAAAAAGAAAATCCGCATGCCCGGATATCGAATCGAACAGCGACTGTCGACCGGGATACAAATGAATTGAAACCGATTGGTTGTTAGTCGACTGAGAATGTTCCCTTGCGTGTCTGCAGGGAACGCGATATGCCGATGGCAGATTTCATCGCGATATTTCTTGGTGCGAAATATTGGAAAAACAGGAAAAAATCGTATTTTTGTGTCAATTGGAAAATAATGAACCTAAATGTCTGAAATCTATGACGACAAGGTAACGCGAAATATAAAACCCGACTGGCTCAAAATCAGGCTCCACCACGATGATGGGTATGCCGATGTGGCAAGGATTGTCGAAAAACATACACTCCATACCATTTGTGAGAGTGGCCGATGTCCGAACAAAGCGGAGTGTTGGAGTAAGCGTACGGCAACCTTTATGATTTTGGGCGATGTGTGCACACGTTCCTGTCGGTTCTGTGCTACTGCTTCGGGTAGGCCGTTGCCTCCGGACAAAGGCGAACCTCAAGGTGTCGCCGACTCCATCCGGCTGATGGGGTTAAAACATGCCGTGATTACCTCCGTGACCAGGGATGACCTGCCCGACGGGGGTGCTTCTCATTGGGCAGAAACGATTCGTGCCGTTCGTAACACCAATCCGAACACGACCATCGAGGTACTGATCCCCGATTTTGACGGGCAGGGAAAATGGATCGATACCGTCCTCGATGCGAATCCCGACATTGTCGGTCATAATATCGAGACGGTGGAGCGTTTGACACCGTTGGTGCGGTCGCGTGCGCAATATCGCACCTCACTCCATACGTTACGTTATATGGCTGATCGCGGTGCCTTGACTAAAAGCGGCCTGATGCTCGGTCTGGGAGAAAACGAAACGGAGATCATGCGGACTCTCGACGATTTGGCCGAGGCCGGGTGTCGTATTGTGACGATGGGGCAGTATCTGCGCCCTACATTGAAACACTATCCGGTGGCCGAATACGTTACTCCTGAGAAATTTGCAGAATATCGGGATCGTGCATTGGCAAAGGGTTTCGCTTATGTGGCCAGTGCACCGTTGGTCCGTTCTTCCTATTTGGCGGAAGAGGCATTGAAGGCGTGTGGTGAAATATGATATGAAATGAAAAAGGTATGGAAGAGGTGATTTATAAAGATCTGGGGATGATCGATTATGCCGAGTGCTGGGAACGGCAACGGAACCTCTTCGATGCACTGCTGAAAGGGAAAAGAGAGAATCGGCCTGCAGAACAATACCTGTTGCTGTGCGAGCATCCGGCCGTATATACGTTGGGCAAAAGCGGTTCTGAAACCAATTTGCTGGTGGATGAAAGTTTTTTGCGCAACCGGGGAGCAGCCTTTTATCGTATCGATCGGGGTGGGGACATCACTTTCCATGGACCCGGTCAGGTGGTAGGATACCCGATTCTCGACCTTGAACGTGAAAAGATAGGGTTGAAGGATTACATTCATGCGCTGGAGCAGGCGATAATCGATACGGCAGCCGAATTCGGAGTGGTGTGTGGACGGTGTGAAAGTGCTGCGGGAGTATGGCTCCACAATGGGTCCGAATGGCGGAAAATCTGTGCAATCGGAGTACGCAGTTCGCGTTTCGTGACGATGCATGGCTTTGCCCTGAATGTGAATACGGACCTCTCGTGGTTCGATTTGATTAATCCTTGCGGATTCCGTGATCGGGGGACAACCTCCCTGGCACGGGAGACGGGAACGACGATAAACCTCGAAGAGGTCAAGCGAAGGCTCGTCATACAATTGGGAAAGAATATAGATGTTAAAATAAAATATATTGAAGATTATGCCGATTGAAAAACGTTGGGTAATCAAGCCCCAGGGAGACCGGACTACGGTGATGCGACTTGCTGCCGAGTTAGGGATTCCGGAGGTGCTTGCGAACCTGTTGGTACAAAGAGGCATAACGACTTCCGGTGAGGCTTCGGGGTTTTTCAATCCCAAACTTTCCGACTTGCACGACCCGTTTTTGATGCAGGATATGTACAAGGCCGTGCAACGTGTAGACGAAGCGGTCACGCGTGGTGAAAAGATCATGGTCTATGGAGACTACGATGTGGATGGAACCACGGCGGTAGCGTTGGTTTACACATTCCTGCGTAAGATCGGGCATACGAACCTGATATTCTATATCCCGGACCGATATACCGAAGGATATGGAATTTCGATCAAGGGAATCGATTATGCAAAGCGCAAGGGAGTATCGCTCGTGATTGCGCTCGACTGCGGGATTAAAGCTACCGAGAAAGTCGCTTATGCGGCCCTTCAGGGCGTGGATTTCATTATCTGCGACCACCATCTGCCTGGAGATACGATTCCCGAGGCGGTTGCCGTACTCGACCCGAAACGACCGGATTGCAACTATCCGTTCGATGAATTGTCGGGTTGTGGAGTGGGATTCAAACTGGTGCAGGGGTATTGCCAGTACAAGCATATCCCGTTTGAGGAGATCGAATCATTGCTCGATCTGGTTGTAGTTAGCACGGCTGCCGATATTGTGCCGCTCGTGGGAGAGAATCGTGTCTTGGCTTATTACGGTTTGTTGAGGTTGAACGAAAAACCCCGGAAGGGCTTGCAGTCCATTATCCGAATATGCGGGTTGGAAGGGCACCAGATTACCATCGACGATATCGTGTTCAAGATCGGTCCCCGTATCAATGCTGCCGGGCGTATGGCGGTGGACCATGATGGGGAGCATGCTGTCCCGTCCGGCGGTCATTCGGCGGTCAATCTGCTTATCGAACGTGACGAAAATGCGGCTGAAGAGTTCGGTAACTTTATCGACACTTGCAATCAGGACCGGAAGAATATCGACCGATCGGTAACCCAGGAGGCTCATGATTATATCGAGAGTAATCCTGAATTGAAATCACTCAAAAGTACCGTAATCTACAACCCGAAGTGGATGAAGGGAATTGTGGGTATCGTGGCTTCCCGGTTGATCGAGACTTACTATCGGCCCACAGTGGTATTGACCATGAGCAACGGTTATGTGACCGGTTCTGCCCGTTCGGTCCCGGGGTTCGATCTCTACCAGGCTGTTGAGTCGTGTGCCGACCTGTTGGAAAATTTTGGCGGCCACATGTACGCGGCAGGTTTGACCATGAAACCCGAAAAGGTGGAGGAGTTCATGCGCCGTTTTAATGCTTATGTCGAAGAACATATCGATCCTCAGATGCTTATACCGCAGGTCGACATCGACTCGGAGTTGCTTTTCAGCGATATAACCCCTTCGTTTCGGGCGACCCTGGCGGCGTTCCAGCCTTTCGGCCCGGGAAACAACGCGCCCGTATTCGTAACACGCGGTGTCAGCAATCGCGGGGATGCAAAACTGGTTGGAGCCGAACATGAGCACCTGCGTATGGATTTGACACAGAAGCAGAAACCCAATACGACCATTGCGTCGATCGCTTTTCAGCAGCCGACCCATTACAAGTGGGTCAAAAGTGGGCGACCGATCGATGTTTGCTATTGTGTTGTGGAGAACCACTATCGGGGCGTTACAACACCGCAACTGCGTATCAAGGATATCAAGATCGATATCTGACCGATGAGTATCGTTCGGGTAGGCGATCCCCCATCGGAAAATATATGAGAAAAACTACTTTCCCGATACCGATCGTGACGAGTTTCGGTTTTTCGTGGTGAAGGGGATCATTTCACGCGTGAGGGTTTTTCGGAAATGCAGCGTACGATAATGGGAATGTGCTCGATCGTTAATGCGAGAGAAGTGTTTTCAGTAACTTGAAAGAATGGTGCAAAGGGTGTTTCGCGGGGAGAGATCTTATCATGTTGTTTGTGAGTGTGAGTGAAATATTGTGAAGGATGTAAAGAATTTATGCATAGACCTTTAAAAAACGGGTTACGAATTGTTGAACAAAAATTGAAACAGGTATGAAAGTAAGAGTTCTCGGGGCATCCGTTCTTTGGTTGTTGCTCCTTTCATGTGTGTCATGTGGAAAACAGAGTACGTGTTCTGTTATTTCATTGGGCAATACTGTCGGCGAAATTTCTGCAGGAGAAGCAATCGTGCCGAAAGCATGGCGTGCTGTTGAATTGCGTTGCGGAGATTCCATATTGTTGGGC
>CASDWR010000036.1 GCA_949284665.1 uncultured Rikenellaceae bacterium
AAAGGGGTAAGGTGCGGTTATCTCGACGCAGGTCTTCGGGAGAAGGCATTCGACCTGTATCGTCGATTTATCGATACGTTTATTCGGACGGCACCGGATGGGACGGTCTCTCTGACCGATTGTTGCGAAGTGGCTGGCCTGGGCGGTAAGACCAATCGCAGCGGTACCTTCGAGTATTACATCGGCGAACCGGTACGGGATAACGATCCCAAAGGAGTCGGACCATTCATCTGGGCATCTCTTGAGTATGAGGCTATGAATGGGATCGAGTACGATCCCTATGCAGATGTTTTACGTCCGATTGCATTCCCGGGAGCCGAAGGGGGTGGGATGTATGTAACAGGCGGTCGAGGTGGACGGGTCATATATGTGACAAAATTGGCGGACGACGGTACGGAAGGGACGCTTCGTCATGCCATAGAACAGACGGGACCCCGGACGATTCTTTTTGCCGTGAGCGGAACCATTGTCCTGAACGAGCCATTGGAAATCAAGCATGGCGATCTGACCATAGCCGGCCAAAGCGCCCCGGGTGAGGGTATTTGTGTCAGCGAACATCCCGTGAGCGTCGAAACGGACAATGTAATTGTTCGGTATATGCGTTTCCGGATGGGAGACCGTGCGGCAGAAGAGGCCGATTCATTCAGCGGGGTAGGATGCAGCGATGTAATTATAGACCATTGCAGCATCAGTTGGAGTACGGACGAGTGCGCATCGTTCTATGCGAATAAGAATTATACGATGCAATGGTGTCTGATTTCGGAAAGTCTCAACAGCTCGGTGCATCATAAAGGGAATCATGGCTATGGAGCTATTTGGGGTGGCAGGAATGCAACATTCCACCACAATCTGCTTGCCGACAATAACAGTCGCAATGCGAGACTCGACCACCCTTCCGTATATACGAATCGTTTGTTGCTGATGAATCGCGGCCCTGTCGAATTTGTCAATAACGTGATTTACAACTGGGGAAATTATGCCACCTACGGAGGGGAAGAGGGCCAATGGAATGTCGTGAATAACTATTACAAGCCTGGTCCCGATTCCAAGAACGGACATAAACAATTTATGGAAATATCGGTGAGTAAAACCACGTCGTTGATACCGGGCCACTATTACGTGTCCGGCAATGTGCTCGAAGGGGCGGATGCCGTTACGGACGACAATTGGAAAGGAATCCGAATCAAAGGCGACCGAACACGGGAATGGATCGAGGTTTCGGAGCCGTATGTCGTACGGGGAACTTTGCGGATCGATCCGGCAAACGAAGCATTCGAGAAAGTGCTGGACGGGTGTGGAGCATCGCTTTACCGGGATGAGGTAGATCGGAGAGTCATTGAAGAAGCTCGTCGGGGAATCTATCATTTTATCGGATCGAAAAGCGGATTACGGGGGATTATCGATTCGCAGGAGGAGGTGGGCGGATGGCCGGATCTGCGGTCGGGGAAGGCCCCTGTAGACACTGATGGCGATGGCATGCCCGATAAATGGGAACGTCGACACGGACTCGATCCGCATGATGCGTCGGATGGATCCGCTTTTACGCTCGATCAGGGATTTACGAACCTCGAAATCTATTTGAATTCGTTGGTCGAATAGATTGTTGAAAATTCGGTCGGGGGAACAGTCGAAGTGGTGAGAGGGAGTGTTTCCCCTGTTCGAATTCGGAGGGTCGGGGATGAGTTATTGTGTACCCTGTCTCCATGGCGGGAATGCCCCGTTGAGTAAGTGTGGCCGAAAGGGGTAGTGTCGTTATTCGACAGTACTGACGGTCGTTCATGTTTTTTAGTCAGGTTATACGGAAGAGTTGGGTTTTAGACCTCTCTTGTGCGGTTCGGCGGTGTGTTTTGGAGGGAAGCTATGACAGATGTCGTACGCCTTGGCGTTCGGTCATGTCGAATGACGGCAATCGGTTCGTGGCCGGCGAAAAGCGTCGCATGGGAGTAGGGAAGGGAATGAATCGGAACGGATTGCTGGCGTTTCCCGCCATTTGCCCTGTTTGGGCCGGATGTTAAAAAGTCCAAGTAATCCGACGATTTTTCCAAGTTGGTACGAATAAGTATTTTTAGTTTTGTACACCTGAAACACTAAAACCTACGACTCAATGAATAGGATGAACCTGTCGACGATACTGTCGTTCTTTTTGCTGATGGCCGGCATGGGAGCCGGATGTTCGGACCGCAGCGACCTGATGACTGATTTTTATGCCGAACTTCCGTTCAAGATGGACCCGGTCGTAAGGCCAGTTATTCCGAACAATGAAGTGAGTGTTGCCGATTTCGGCGGAGCAGGGGACGGGACGACTCTCAATACCGAAGCTTTTGCCTCGGCCGTGGATGCACTCGAGAAAGCGGGCGGCGGGCGCCTGACGGTCCCTGAAGGAGTATGGTATACGGGACCGATCGAACTGAAAAGCAATATTGAACTCCGTGTGGAAGAGAATGCCATCCTGGTCTTCTCAACAGACAAAAACGACTATCCATTGATCGAAACGATTTTCGAAGGTCGCGACACCTATCGTTGCAAACCTCTTATTTATGCTCGCGATGCAAGGAATGTGGCGATCACCGGCCAAGGGATTATCGACGGATCGGGTGATGTGTGGCGTGCCGTGAAACGCGACAAGGTGAGTCCTGCAATGTGGAAAGGTCTGGTTGCCGGAGGCGGAGTCCTCAGTGCAGACGGTAAGGTATGGTATCCGTCGGAGAATTACGCGCGAGGTGCGGCTGATTCGGATCAAAATATTGCGAAATGGGCGGTTACCCGGGAAGATTTTGAATCGATCCGTGATTTTCTGCGACCGGTGATGATTTGCATGCGCGATTGCCGGAACGTACTGCTCAGTGGTGTGACAGTCCAAAATTCACCCTGCTGGAACATCCATATGATTATATGCAGCGACCTGACGGTCGAGAATATTACGGTTCGCTGTCCATCCTATGCTCAAAACGGTGATGGGATTGACGTTGAGTCGTGTACGAACGTTGTTGTCCGGAACAGCACGTTCGATGTGGGTGACGATGCTATCTGTATCAAGAGCGGCAAGGATGAGGATGGGCGCCGACGCGGAATTCCCTGTACGAATGTGGTGGTCGACAATTGTACGGTATTCCATGGACATGGAGGGTTCGTAGTTGGTAGTGAAATGAGCGGAGGCGTAAAAAATGTTTCTGTTTCCAATTGTCGTTTTTTGGGAACGGATGTGGGGCTCCGTTTTAAAAGCACGCGCGGGCGCGGCGGTATCGTGGAAAACATTTTCATAAGAAATATCAACATGAACGAGATCGCGGCAGAAGCACTCCTTTTTGACCTCTTCTATGGTGGCAAGTCGGCTCTCGAGGCTTTGGCAGAAGGTGATGAAGAGGAGATATTCGATATGCCTGCCCTGCCTGTCGATGAAACGACCCCACAGTTCAGAAATATACATGTGAGTCATGTGAATTGTCGTGATGCACGTCGTGCCATGCTTTTCAATGGACTCCCGGAAATGAATGTCGAAGGAGTGACGGTAGACAATTGTTCGATTCATGCCTCGATCGGAGCACAGTTGAACGAGTCGAGCGGAGTCCTGTTGAAGAATGTCCGGATTATCCCCGAACAGGGACCGGCTCTGATGTTGAACAATGTCAAAAAGCTGAAAGCTGAGAACTTTATTTGCCCCGAAGGGTTGCCGGTGGCTCTTGAGGTAACTGGAAGTCGGAACAGCGAAGTGTCGGTCGTTTCGGAATACATAACAGCCGGAAATGCATCGATAAACCGTGCCTCGATCGCTGCTGTCAGATTCATGGGACAATAAGATTGCGGAATAACAAGAAACAGAACAAAACTTAGCTATGAAATTATTGAAATTTGTTGTGCTGTTAAGTGCTGTCGTGTTTGCGTTTGCTTGCAAAGGCAGCGATGACGGAGAACAGACGGAGGGGCCTGTTTCGGTCCCCTCGGGTGTCCGTGTCGTGGAGTCGACCACTACCTCGTTGACTTTCGGATGGGAACCGGTCAACGGAGCTCGCAACTATGCCTGGAAACTCCTCACCGAACGTGGAGAACTGAAACAACAATCCTTCACGTCGGAGTGTACGGTAACGGTCGACGGGTTAACGGCGGGAGTGACTTATCTGTTTTGCGTATCGGCACGGGGAGAACAATCCAATTCAGAGTACAGCGAACCGGTCGCAGGAACGACATCCGTTGGGGGCGGAGGGTCGAATCCTGTTCCGGAAACAGACTTCGGTTTCCCGGCCCATGAAAATGATGGACTGGTGAGAGCCTTCCCCGGAGCCGAAGGGGGCGGTATGTTCGTGACTGGGGGCCGGGGCGGAACGGTTTACCACGTTACCAATTTGAATGACTCGGGAATGGGGTCGTTGCGCTATGCCGTTGAACGGAGTGGGGCGAGGACCATTGTATTCGATGTGGATGGCATTATCGAATTGAAAAGCGATCTGGAGATTAAAAACGGAGACTTGACCATCGCAGGCCAAACGGCTCCGGGAGACGGGATCTGTCTGAAGAATTTCCCGCTTGTGGTAAAGACCCATAACGTGATTATCCGTTTCATTCGCTGTCGTATGGGTAACGAAGGACGCGACTCGTCAGGAAACCCCGTTGAGAACGATGCCATGTGGGGCCGATTCCAAAAGGATATTATCATAGATCACTGTTCGATGAGTTGGAGTACCGATGAGTGTGCTTCGTTTTATGCCAATGAGAATTTTACGATGCAGTGGTGCTTGATTGCCGAAAGCCTTCGCAATTCGGCCCATTTTAAAGGATCGCACGGTTATGGCGCCATTTGGGGCGGTGTAAATGCTTCGTTCCATCACAATATGCTGGCACATCATGAGAGCCGGAATCCACGTTTCGATGGCGGTGATGTTTACGTGCCGAAAAACACACAGTTGACAAGCGATCAACGTGCCGTGGATTTCAGGAACTGTGTGGTATATAATTTTTCGAACTACACGGCCTATGGCGGAGAAGGTCAGAAAGTGAATTACGTGGGGAACTATTATAAATGGGGCCCCGCTTCGGAGAACGGTCCCGGTATCAGTTACAAAGACCAAAATGGCGTTCAGGTATCGTCCCCCAATGCTCCGAAGCGACGTCAGTGGTTCTATACGATTCAGGGTATAAAAGAGGGGGTGGATTACGGCTGCCCGTCGATCTATATAGGAGACAATACGAACTATTTTACTCCCGATAACAGCGGTCTTAACAGCGATAACTGGGTGGGATTCGTATATGACCAAAACAACCAGGGTCAGACGGAATTCACCAAATTGACCGCTCCCGTGTCGATCAAACCGGATGGCAAGACGGCTTATGTAACGACCCATCCTGTAGCAACGGCTTATGAGCGGGTATTGACCTATGTGGGTGCGAGTCTGAAACGCGATGCCGTGGATACTCGTGTGACTGGAGATGTCCGTAGCGGTACGGCTACATGCATGGAGGGCTCGAACGGCAGTATCAATGGCATCATCGACTCGCAGGCAGATGTGGGCGGTTGGCCGACCTATGCATCCGGAACGGCCGCTGCCGACAGCGATGGGGATGGTATTCCGGATGAATGGGAAGATAAATACGGGTTGGATAGGGCTTCCGCGTCGGATGGAAATGCCAAGACACTCGATCCTACGGGACGATATACGAATCTCGAGGTGTATCTCCATTGGCTTGTGAAGGATATCGTCAATGGTCAGTGCGATGGCGGAAGTTATACGTCGCTTGAGTGATGTTCGAAAAAACGGAGAATTCGATGAGCGTCGGCAGGGAGTGTCCGGTCACCGGGCGGTTTCCTGTCGATCGGAGATAAAAACATACAACTACTATTATTAATAAAAACCTTAAACTATGTCAGAAAAATTTACCTCTATTGTTAAAGTCATGACGCTTTGTGTCGTATGGACTTTGACTCTCGCAGGTCTGACTACTACGGTTTATGCCCAGTCATCGACTGTGAAAGGAGTGGTGAAAGACTCCGGCGGAGCTCCGCTTGTGGGCGTTACCGTAATAGTGCCGGGTACTACGGTGGGAACTACCACCTCGACGGACGGTTCTTATTCGTTGAAAGTCCCGGAGACAGCCAAGCAACTTCGTTTCGGCTATGTCGGGTACGACGACGTGGTCATCGATATTGCCGGGAAGTCCGAAATCAATGTCACCATGACGGAATCTGCAACACAGATGGAAGAGGTGGTCGTAATGGGTTACGGAACCCAGAAGAAACGCGATGTGACGGGGTCCGTGGTTTCGATCAATTCGAAAGTGTTGGAGGCCATGCCAGTTTCATCCGTGGCTGAGGCCATGGCCGGACGTTTGGCCGGTGTACAGGTGACTTCGACGGAAGGTGGTCCGGATGCGGAGATCAAGATTCGTGTGCGCGGAGGCGGTTCGATTTCACAGGATAACTCTCCTCTTTACATCGTGGATGGCTTTCCTGTCTCTTCCATTAGCGATATTGCGGCAAGCGATATCGAACGGATGGACGTGTTGAAAGATGCTTCGGCAACGGCAATATACGGCGCGCGAGGTGCGAACGGCGTTATCATTATTACTACCAAAAGCGGATCAGAAGGCAAGACAACCGTAAATTTCAATGCCTATTGGGGTTTCAAGCAGATTACCAAGACGCTCGATGTGCTTGATGCTTATGAGTATGTGATGTGGCAATATGAATTGGCCAACTACAAGAACTCGTCGATCGACTACGACAGCGGATTCATGAAGTATTACGGTGCTTTCGATGACCTGGAACTCTACAAAAACAAAAAGACAACCGATTGGCAGGATGAGATTTTTGGCCGTACGGCTTTTACCCAGAACTATAATGTCAGCGTTACGGGCGGTACGGACAAGGCAAAGTACAATGTCAGCATGAGCCACATCGATGATGAGAGCATCATGATCGGAGCCGGGTACGTGAGAGACAATATCAACGCCAAATTCAACATCAATATTTCGAAAAAGATCAAACTCGATTTCAATGCACGTTGGTCTCAGACTGTTGTGGATGGGGCGGGAACTTCTACCGAAGGTTCTTCGTCCGTGGCTCGTCTGAAACATGCTGTCAAGTATGCACCTACACGCGGTATCGCTGATTTTGTGGAGAATGACGAGGAGTTCATGGATGAGATTGAAAGTACCTCGCAGCTCTATAATCCGGTGGATATTACGAACGACGAGTATCGGCAGACGACACGTCGTCGTCAAACTTACAACGGCGCATTCAACTGGAAGGTCATCGACAATCTGAGTTTCAGAAGCGAGTGGGGTGTCGATTTCGGCGAAGAGCGTACGGATCGGTTTTACGGAGAATCCACATCCCGTGCGCGCCAGTACGGCAATACGGCCAGCAAATACTATAAGGATTCGCATACATGGCGTGTTGCCAATACGTTGACCTGGACTCCGAGCCTGGGCGAGAATCACGATATGACCTTACTTGTCGGACAGGAAACCAATTCCGACAATTACAATACGATGACCGTCGAATCGCGCAACCTGCTCTCGTTCCTAGATCGCGAAGCCGCACTGGCCAATATGAATTTGGGTACGATACAACCTACTGAACAGTATTTGAGCGCCCCGAACAATTTGCAGTCGTTCTTCGGCCGTGTCAACTATTCGTTGAAAGATCGCTATCTGTTGACGGCTACGATGCGAGCCGATGGTAGTAGTAAATTCGCTCCCGGCCATCGTTGGGGTTATTTCCCGTCAGCTGCCTTCGGTTGGCGTATTTCGGAAGAAAAGTGGATGCAGAACAGTCGTCGTTGGTTGGACAATCTCAAATTGAGAGTCAGTTATGGTGCTGCCGGTAACAACCGTATCGACGACGATCTCTGGCGTTATATATATGAAACCAACTCTTCGAGTAAACCGATTTCCATCAACGGTACGGTACAGACGATCATTCGTCCGAACTCTACGTTGCCCAATCCCGAATTGAAATGGGAAACGACCATCACCAGAAATATCGGTCTCGATTTGGGACTTTGGGGCAGTCGCCTGGTTGCAACGGTCGATCTGTATTGGAATTCGACGAAAGATTTGTTGATGGCTGCAAGCGTTCCGAGCAGTACGGGTTTCAGTATCCAGTATCAGAATATCGGTAAAACGTCCAACAAAGGTATCGAGGTCGTACTCGACGGGGTACTTGTCGAGAAAAAAGATTTCCGCCTGAGTGCAAATTTCAACGTGGCGTTTAATAGAAACCGCGTGGATGCACTCGGGACGTCGCAGTCATTCATCGAGCCTTCCCACTGGTACAACAGCACCAACCCGATCGGCGATTACTATATCTCGGTCGGACAACCCGTAGGACAGATTTACGGTTTCGAAACGCTCGGCATGTATACGTTCGAAGATTTCGATATTACGACCGACGGTAGCGGGAATACGACCTATACGTTGAAGGAGAATGTGGCGAGCAGTTCATCCATAACGGGTGTACGGGATATGCCCGGCTCGCTCAAGCTTCTGGATTATGACGGTAGCGGTACGGTGACGGAGGCCGACCGTAAGGTGATCGGCAATACGATGCCGGTAGCAACGGGTGGTTTCAGCCTCAACATGCAGTGGAAGGGATTCGATGCCGGTGTCTATTTCAATTTCGTGTATGGAAACGATGTGTATAACGCCAACAAGCTCGAATTTACAACCACTCCTTTGACTCGCAAGTATGGTAACCTGTTGTCGGTTATGGAGAATCGTTTCACTTATATCGACCGGACAACCGGACAGCCATTGCTCAATGATCCCGATGCACTGGAGGCTGCCAACAAGAATGCCACGATCTGGTCTCCGATCATTACGAGCGTACCGGTTCACAGCTGGGCCATCGAAGACGGCTCGTTCCTCCGGTTGAATAATGTGACGATCGGTTATACGTTGCCACAGAAAATATCCCGTAAGTTCTGCATGGAACGATTGAGAATCTATGTGACGGGTTACAACCTGGCTCTCTTTACGAAATATTCGGGGTACGATCCCGAGGTGGATGCCATTCGCAAAACACCTTTGACTCCGGGTATCGATTATTCGGCATTCCCGCGTGCGCGGCAATTCGTAGCCGGTATTAACATCACATTCTAAGATTCAAGGAGATGAAAGATATGAAAAAGATAATTCTGAAAATATTTTTCGGGGCAGCGATACTCGGATTCTCGTCGTGTCAGGATTTTCTCGATACCAGTTCGCCCTCTACGTTTACTCCGGCTATCGTGTATGAAAACGCCCTGATGGCCAATCAGGCGGTGCTCGGTATATACGATTGCCTGACGGCCGACGAAACCTACTCTCAGAACCTGAGTTGGGTGTTCGTCTGCGGAAGCGATATAGAGATTCGCTCGTTCACGTTGAACTCCATCGATGCCTCACGTGCACCTGCTCATTTCCTGGCCGATGCCAGCAATGACAAGCTGTCCAAAACATGGACGGCACTTTACGGTTGCATCGAACGGGCCAGCGTGGCGATCGACGGTATCGAGAATAGCGATATTTACAAGGACAGTTCCCATCCCGACCATGCCGCAATGCGTCAGTATCGGGCAGAGGCGATTGCCTTGCGTGCTCTCTGTTATCAGGACCTTACGCGCAACTTCGGTAATGTGCCTTTCAAACTGGTCCCTTCGCAACCGGATTTGTCGAATGCCTATCTGCCCAAGACCGATCGGATGGAGATTTTCGAACAACTTTTGACGCAATTGATCGAATCCGCCGGTGATTTGCCTTGGAAACAGCTTACACCCGAACGGATTACACAAGGTTTTGCACGCGGCCTGGCGGCTCGTTTGGCTCTTTGTCGTGCAGGTTGGGATTATTCGACGGAAGGTCAATGGGTCGCTCCTCGTGCAGATGCAGCCGAATACTATAAAATCGCTAAGGAACAGTGCGAGAAAGTGATCAAGGAAGGAGGGTACGATCTCGAAAGTTCTTATTACACCTATTTCTACAAACAGTGTCAGCGTCAGTATTCGGACATCGAATCGCTTTTCGAAATCGGATTCCAGTTGGGCCGTTCGAGTGAAATGGGATATTCGACCGGTGTCAGATATCGTGTATCCACGACGAAATATGGGTATACGACTCAAGGTCAGGTACAGACTACACCGGCATATTACTATTCGTTCCATCCTGAAGACGAGCGCCGGGATGTTTCGGTGGTGTATTACTGCTATGACGATCTTGGATTCGAAGATGCGGTAAACGGGGTGAGTCGTGATTTGCTCGACGGAGGTACTTTCGGCCTGAACAAATGGAGCGTCAAATGGGCGCCGGCCGATTTTGCCGCTGCCTCGTTGGCTTTTGGCGGGAAATACGGTACCGGGATCAACTATCCGATGATGCGTTATCCGGAGATTCTGTTGATGTATGCCGAAGCCGATTATAATCTGAACGGAACCGTGTCGGCAGAAGCAAAGGATGCGGTGTGGAAAGTACGTAAACGTGCCATCCCGACCCTTACCAGCGGCGATTTCGATGCCTACCTTGCCAGCAAGGATTTTCAACAGGTTATCGAAGATGAACGCATGTGGGAATTTGCCGGTGAAGGGTTGCGCAAGTACGATCTGATACGTTGGGGAAAACTCCCGCAGGCACTGAAGACAATGCATGAGGTCAATGCCGCGATATATCGTGATCCGGGGAGCTATCACTTCGAATTTCCGACACGTTCCGACGGGAAAGAGCGAGCTATACCTGCTCCCCTGTATTATCTGTATGATGAGAACGTGGAGGATTTTGCCGACGTAAATATCGATTATGCATTGAGTGCTGTCCCTGGTCCGGCTTACCTCGAAGGGAAGATACTCCCTACATCCGAAGAGAGCATTACGCGAGCCATATCCTACATCAATCAGTGCAGCAGCGGTTGCGTATCCGAATCCGGTGCTTACGTGCAAAACGGCAGACCATTCCAACCCATGCCGCAGAGCGTAATTGATGCCTATGGAGAAGAACACCCCATTAATCAGGATTACGGTTTCTGAAACGGATTAAAAAAGGAGAATTGATATTATGAAAATAGCAAAATATATCAAGAGGATCGGTGTCGTGGCAGTCATGGCTGCGGCTGTGATGGCGACATCGTGCAAAGAGGTGGACGACACGGAACTCGCTCAACGGCTTTTCCGCCCGGTGAATATAAACCTGTCTTCACAGGAGAACAACATTACCGCCACCTGGACTGCCATGGAGGGGGCATACGGATATAAAGTGGAACTCTACGTGGGTGACCGGCAATCCGATGGCCTCGGAAATACCTATACCAACAAAGTGCTGGTAGCGAGTGAAGAGAATATCAAGACGGCACGATGGACCGTAAGCGGTCTTGAATATGAGACGACATACTATTTCCGTGTACGTGCCAATCATGCAGAACCGTCGTACGATTCGCGTTTCTCCGGTTTCGAGGAGATCAAGACCGGATCGGAAATCGAGGTGATAACAGCTGTAGTGACCGATGCGGACCGGGGTGTGGTTACATTCTCCTGGCAGGATGGATACAATCTGACTTATCTGGTGTTGACCGATGCAAATGGCGAGGAGGAAACGATCCAGATCAACAATGCCGATGGCCAACTTGTCAGAGAGGGGATGGCTGCCGGACCGTACAGTGTCACGGCATACAATAGTTCGAGAAGTTTCAATACTTACGAATTTGTCATTCCCGTTATCAAACCGGTAGAACCTTCGGAAATCAATTACGAAGGTGTGATCCTCCGATGGGTTTCTACATCCGGTCTGAGCCGTATCGAAGTGGTCGCATCCGCTGATCCGAGCGATGTTCATGTTTACAACATGAGCGATATTGCTACTGCAGGGGAAAATTATCTCTTCATACCTGCATCGGATCTTGGGAAACTGGTTACGTATAATGCCACGATCTGGTTCGAAAGCGGAACAAGCGGCAATACCGTATCGTTTACAACCAAGGATGTGGCTCCCGAGGGTCTGATTACCGTTTCAACGGTCGATGAACTGAAAACAGCTCTCGAAACAGCGGCTGATGGGGCAACGATTGCCATCAACCCGGGAACTTATCTGTTCCTTACCGAGTTGGATGAGATCGCCAATGTTTCATTGCAAAAATCTGTTACCTTGATTGCTGCTACGGGAGAGACCCCGATTATCCAGACCAAAGGCTTGCAGGTCAAAAATGCGGCCGATATCGGTACGATACGTCTGGAAGGACTTGAATTCGATTGTGCTCCTGCCGGTGATGGCGGATATTTGTTCGATCAGCAGAGTGCTTTCAATGTGGATCGGATTGAAATCGTGAATTGCCGCATCTACGATCTGTTCAATTCCGTTGTGCGGTACGATCGTCAGACAGCCGGCGGATTGAAGAATCTGTTGATTGATAATTGCCTTATAACGAATGCGAACGGTAAGCAGTGTATTGTTGCGATGGGGGCCAGTGGTATGAAATATAATATCGAAAGCCTGACAATTACCAATACCACGATTACCAACGTGGGACATACGACGACCAATACGCGTTTCGCATCGCTTTACGGTAACGACAACATGACGACGACATTCAACAATAATACGATTGTCATCAACAGTACGACCAACAATACCATCGATTATCGTGGATCGAGTACGGGGGCTACAGGCAACGGGAAATTCGAGATGAAAAACAACATCATCTATTTGAAGAATTCCACCGAAAGCCTCTATGGAAAACTTCCGAAACTCGATGGCACTACGGTAGACATCAGTGGGAACTTCATGAATGGTCAATGGGTTAAATCCGTATCGGCCGGAGTGATTACCTACGATACCGAGGTATGGCCCGGTTACGGTACCACGAATGCCGATCCGCAGTTCGCCGATATCGAATCCGATAATCTGACAGTAGGTAATTCTTCCGTTGTGGCTGCACGGGCAGGCGATCCGCGCTGGCTGCCGGCAGAATAGCAGATCCCATGCGGCGGGGTCGGAGGACGGCCCCGCCGCATGGATCGAACAGTAACAAGCATGAATCGAAAAAATAAAAACCATAAAAAGACAACTATGAAAAAATTTTCATTCGTTCAGCGTACCCTGTCCGTGCTGATGGCAACAGGAATGATGGTCTGGGCAATGGCCGCTCTCTCGTCATGCACCAAAGATGACGAAGAGGTAGATCAGATCGTAGTGACTACTCTGGATGTCCCCGCCAATCCGACGAAAGGAACCGTAACATCTGAAGAAGCCTCCTTCTCGTGGGATGCCGTATCCGGTGCAGCAACCTATACGGCGCAACTCAAAATGAATACTTACGGAACAGTAATTAAGGAAACGATTGTTGACAAGGCTTTCACGACAGTAACTTTTACCGATCTCGAACCCGGTACGACATACTATTTTGCCGTACGCGCCAACGACGAATTCAGTGAAGGGCGCAACTCATATTTTACCGACTGGATCGAATTCGAAACAGTACCGGTAGATCCGCAATTTACACCTTTGGCATCCCCGAAGAATGTAATGAGTGATGATGATCAGAAAACAGCCACATCGCTCTTCTTCCGTTGGGATGTGGTAGAGAATGCGGTTTCATACAGTTACAAGTTGACTCCTGCAACGGGTGATCCTCGTACGGGTATCGTGTCCGATGTATTGAGCGTAAATATCGAAGGTCTTGAAGCAGGTATGGAATATACGTTTACCGTTCGTGCGAATCCGGCTGAGGACAGCGACAAATGGACCAGTTCATCATGGTCGTCGAATGTGAAAACGGCTACGCTTATCCAATTGGTTGCTCCGGTAGTGAGCGTCGACAACGAG
>CASDWR010000037.1 GCA_949284665.1 uncultured Rikenellaceae bacterium
AGATTTTGTCCGGGCAATTTATTTCCCCGACCTTCTTTGCGATTCCGTACGACGAATTTATGACCGGATTGACCGGAAGTAACCGACCTTGAATTGCATTCCGTTGCAGACTTCATACTATTCCATCTTTCGGATCAAGAATTTTACTTTCCCGAAGAAAAACGAACGCAAAACAGATCCCCGACCGGGAAAGACACCATGGTCGTTCGATGCATGGACAGACGAACCCCTGACCTCCCGCAGTTCGGGGCATCATGTAAATTTCCCCCGTCCAATCGGAATGGCTGATTAGATTCGGCGATACTCGGCAGTCTCACTGAACTGAACCGGAAACAACCGAATATTTTTCGACCGAATCTTTCAAATCGCCATACATGACGAATATCCTCATAAAATCGGATCATATTCAAAAAAATAGACAACCTTCCCTCCCGGTCGGGTTCGTTTTCACGAAATTCTTGCTTTTTCGAATGTGGTCCGGCCGATCCGTCACTCTTCAATTCCGGCCCGCTTATAGATATAGTCGACGTTTTTCATGTAGTAATCCAACGTGAAGCAGGCATCGAGTTCCTCTTTCGACAGCCGGGACATCACTTTCTCGTTCTGCGTCAACAACTCCTGATAGTCGAGTCCTTCGGCCAACGCTTTCATCGCCACGGGTTGCACCGTATCGTATGCCTCTTCGCGCACAAGCCCTTTTCCGATCAGGGCATTCATTACTCGTTGTGCAAAAATGACCTTACGCGTACGATAAATGTTCTGCAACATCACATCTTCGAATACCACCAGATTTTCGAGAATACCCCGGAAACGGTCGAGCATATAATCGAGCAGCATGGTAGCATCGGGCAGGATAATCCGTTCGGTGGCCGAATGGGAAATGTCGCGTTCATGCCACAACGCCACATTCTCGTAGAAAGTCACCATATAACCCCGCATGACACGGGCACATCCGCAAATGTTTTCACTTCCGATCGGATTGCGTTTATGGGGCATCGCACTCGAACCCTTCTGTCCTTTGCCGAACGCCTCTTCCACCTCGTGGACTTCGGTCCGTTGGAGATTCCGCACCTCCAACGCCATCTGTTCCAGCGACGACGCAATAACTGCCAACGTAGCCATATAATAGGCATGACGGTCCCTTTGGATGACCTGAGTCGAGATATTGGCACTTTGAATACCCAGTTTCTCACACACATAGTCCTGGATAAAAGGAGGGATATTGGCAAAATTGCCTACCGCACCGCTTATCTTTCCCGCCTCTACATCCCGTGCAGCCCGACGGAAACGGTCGAGATTTCGCTTCATCTCCTCGTGCCACAAAACCCATTTCAAGCCGAAGCAGGTAATATCGGCATGTATCCCGTGGGTCCGGCCGATGCAAGGCGTATGTTTGAACCGCAATGCCTGTTTCCGCAACACGGCAATAAATTTCTCAATGTCATCCAACAGTATTTCATTCGCCTGCCGGATCAAATATCCGTTTGCGGTATCCACAACATCCGTGCTGGTCAGTCCATAATGGACCCATTTCCGTTCTTCGCCCAAAGTCTCGCTCACGGCACGCGTAAAAGCCACCACATCATGACGCGTTTGCTCTTCGATCTCACGGATTCTGTCGATATCGAAAGCTGCTTTATCCCACAACTTCTGTACATCCTCTTTCGGCACTACCCCCAATTCGCTCCACGCTTCACTGGCCAATATTTCCACCCTCAAATAGGCATCGAACTTGTTCTTTTCCGTCCACACGGCTCTCATGGCCGGACGACTATACCTCTCGATCATATCCGTCGTTTTTTAAAATATTATTTCATACCTTTTCGCTTGCCGAACCACAGCACGCATATCCCCCTCATACTCCTTTTCTGCCCCTCATTAAAAAATCTTACACAGAATTCGCCCGTGCCCCGTATCTTAAACTTCCCCTTGAAAATCCATCCTTTCTGCCATAGATTCAATTGGGCTTCAGTGATTCGCAAAATGTCTGCACCGATCGTCTTCTGTTTTTATCGAATCTACTGACTGTTTGTCGACTGCCGAATTGCCTCATGCAAACAGAAAGCGTATGAACCCGATCACCGATACTGTATTTCGGACGAATGACA
>CASDWR010000038.1 GCA_949284665.1 uncultured Rikenellaceae bacterium
ACCGAATTCTCGTACGTATGATGTCGACGCCATACCCGATTCAAAAAATAGTGTGAAAATTTTTGGCGATAACCCAAAAACTTTATACCTTTGTCCCGCTTAAGAAAGGCATTCATGCCGAAACGATGCTTCTTTAGCTCAGTTGGTAGAGCACGACACTCTTAATGTTGGGGTCCAGGGTTCGAGCCCCTGAGGAAGCACGAAACCGTTACGGGAGATATTTGTACAAATATCTCCCGTAACGGTTTTATATTTGGGCGTATTCGATTCAAACATTTCCTTTCGACCTCTTGTACGGATTAAACCACTCCGAGTGTCTTTTCCCGCATCTGCCCGAATCCAACCGCACCTTTCCAAATTCCCTCCATGTCATCCCATATCCGACCTCCATTATGTCGATCTTATGCTACATTGACCTTATTCTCAAGGCATTCCAGAACCGGTTCTACGATGCTATATTTTATCTCATCTTACCGTAAAACAGGTCGCAATTCCCGTGGACCTCAGGGAACCGGACAATTCCGACGATTGTTGGAAGACACCGACGATTGCTTATATACAATATATCAGGGCACGCACTTTTACAGGCTTCCTGTAATCCGTCACACACTTTTCCATAAATTACTGACAAACTACTTATTTCGCATTTTAAAGGCAATCCGGAAAAGGAAGTAACGTCCCATTGAAAGGCTCCAAGAACGTGTCATCCGATCGGAATAGGCACTGAACGCATAACCCGAACTGTCATTGAAAAGGTCGTAAACCCTGATACCGATATCGACATTCCCCTTGTTCAGCTTCACCCCACATCCCATGTTAAGAAGATGTCGAACCGGATTCGGAGGTAACGAACCGGAATAGCATCGAGTGAACCGCAACGAATAATCGCCATCAAGGTAAAAACCTCGGAAAACCAGATCGCGAATATCCCAATCAACTCCCACTCGTTCCGAAATATAAGAAAAATCGCCGAGGTCATTGCCGGAATTCGTATAACTGGTAACCGATCTTATTCCGAATCGAATGCGATCCGAAAAATTGCTCACGAAATGCAAATCGCAATACGGATTAATCTCACGGGTATCAATTAACTGGTTACCAATCCATTCAGGATATAAGTCATACGTAAACGAAGCTTCACTCTTCAGCAAGAAACCGATGGATGGCAGAGGTGCCTCATAAAAAGCCCGCAACTCGGTATTGAAACTGCGCTCGGCATTAGCATAGGTAATGAGTGAACTGTACGCCGGGATCTCATAATTCCATTCGGGCAACAGGGTATTTTCCGTATAATAGCTGATGCGGCTGACAATCGGATGTGTCGTATAATGACTTGAGAGGGTGAATCCCAAGGATGATCGGTTGCTCCAAATCATGGTCTTGTAATCGACCTCGGCACTATGATTGATACTCTGACGCAGGTCGGGATTTCCGGCCGTCAACAACCAGGGATTACTGTCATCGATCCAACTGCGCAGTTGTTCCACCGACGGGAGTATCTGGGATGAGGAATAAGTAAACATGAAAAAATTGCCGATCGAAAAACTGCCGAACCCGATGGAAAAAGAGGGTAACAGTGCTTCGAAACGGTTATTGGAACTTCGTTCCACAGGAATCCGCTCATCTTGATCCACCCGGGCATTTTCGTATGAAAGGCCAAATCCCATCCGTACATTGTTGTCAAAACGAAACATAAGATTCGACCCGATCCGATGCGAAGAGTTCCTGTCAGTAAAATCATACGTGTTCAGGTAATCAACTACCGCATTATCCGGATCGGTATAGTCGAAAGCATTACGTTCCCGCTGAATGTCCGTACGCCGAAAGATGTAATTGAATCGGATGGAAGTGAGTGTCCGGTTGATATTCAACCCCAAACTGCTGTTTAGATAATATTCTTGTTCCGGGACATCGGAATCGATCTTTACCGTTTCCCACACCGGGGAGACACTGATGCTGTCGCGCCGCCACTCCAACCCGTCACCTCTGGCTATATCGGCCCGAGCCAAAAGGCTGAAGGTCAAAAACCGGTCTGGCCGCGAAAACCATCCCGCCTGTTCAGTCAGGTGAAATTGGTGGTCATTTTGGTCCATTTTCCGCCTTTCTTCCTCTGCCGGGTCGTCATTGACCTCAGACAGGCGACTCTTAAGTGTCTGATCGTCCGTACACGACCATGAAGAGCTGTGTTTGAAAGTCAACGTACCATTTGCCACACCCGGTATATTCACATTTCCATCGATCGATTGGGTATTGACACGTCGATTCATCTCCTCTGTGTTGCTTTCGTATCGGCGGGTATATTGGTCGGTGGCATAATAGTCGCTCTCGACGAAATTCTCGCGCCGGGTCCGCTCGTAGCTTACATCTCCCTTTATCGCCACCTGACCGCGCTCATTGTTCTGGGTCGTCCAGTTCCTTTCCAACGAAAAAACCGCATCGGCATCCGTTCGATATGCATCCGTCACACCGGTATTGCTTGCTTTACCATTCACTTTGGCAATCCATTTCGGATAATAGAGTTCCAGCCGTCCCTTTCCCAAATATCGCAACTGTTCAGGATTGACGAATTCGGTACCCGCACCGACCTCGATATCGCTCGAAAGCATCTTCAAAATATTACTTTTCGTTTTCACGTTGACCACGTGCTCTTTCTTCTCGCCTCGCATACGACGGGCATCCTTACGACGATTGGCATACTCTTCATACACCTCGATCTCTTCCACCTCGTGGGCAGGCAAGTTACGCAACATGTCCATGGGATTTTCCCCGAACACCAACATCCCATTCACGTAGGCACGGGCTACCTGTTGGCCGTTGATCGATAACTTCTCTCCTTCGATTCTTACCCCGGGCAAATTACGGAACAAGTCTATAGCATCATCCCCTTCGAGCTGTTTCACTGCTTTCGGATTATAAACCAGCGTATCACCGCGGGCGGTCATGATCAACACGCGAGCCGATATTCGCACGCTTTCGATCTCTTCGGATGTTTCGTCAAGCATGACAGTCAACGTATTGTCTCCCGGTTTGATTACAAATTCGACATCCCGATCGGCATACCCTAAAAAAGAGACACGAAGTCGTGCTTTCCCTACCGGAATGTTGTCGAACGAGAAAATGCCTTGCACCGATACTTTAGCCAATGTATCACTCGGCAAAAAGAGCAATATATTCGCTCCGGTAAGGTCTACTTCCGTAAATACCCCCGAAGCCGTTTTTTCCATTACCACGACACGCCCCCTGAGTCTGTTGTTCGAGTTCGCCGAAACCTCCGTCGTATCGGACTGCTGACCGAATGACAAAAACGGCACACACAATACAACAAACAAAACAAAAAACCATTTCCCCGCAATCTTTCCAGTAAACATTATTCCATCTGTAAAATATTAAACCCGAATAAATTCTTTATCGTTATAATATGTACCAGCAATCATTTAGACCATCACATAAAACTCTCCATATTTATATGTTTTCAATTTATCCAGATATATTTAAAATACCTCACAAGATGACGAAGAATAGTCTAAAGGATAACGGATTAATTCTTCATGCAACAATAATTACTATTTAAACCGCATCAATTCTGATTTTACATGTTTTGCACGGATATTATTCACGATCCGATGGTTCACGGCAAATCCCGGAGCCCACTTTCCAGCGCTTTCGTTGGTGAGCTTGTGCCAAATCCACTTCTTATCTTCGGTAGGGGTATCTGCCGGGACTCCTAACAGACGAATAATTTCGTTCTCGATCGCAGCCAACTCTTTTCCATACTTTATCGTATCTGCCGCAAAAAGATAAATATGATACTTTATTCCGGGAAATTTTCTATTATAGTATTTCACGTGATTTTCGTCTTCCCCTCGCTCCAGATCACAGTACTGGGAAATCTTTCCAATCGCCTCTTTACGGCAATTATGTCGACTATCATTACTGCATTCATGTATTGAAGACTTGTCTTGTTCGACCCGCTTCTTTTCTTTCTCGGATTGTCCTGGAGTCTGATCCAAGATCTCTTTTAGGGCTTCCTGTCTCGATTCAATTCTGCTACTGGCCATGGCTACCGACACAACGAACGATGAGATCAAGACACCCATAGTAACACACCTCTTATTCATAATGTAACTATTTAGATTAAACTATATTGTAAATATATAGATATTTTTTTTACATAACTAACTTTTAACATACTTATTTTTTATTCTTTAGTTTTTTTGCTTTATTAAGACAAATTATTGTATCACTCACATAAAAAACAATATAAGAAATTGATTAGCAATACGCTAAAAACACCTTCCGAGAAACGGAAAATTTTTTCAGGGATATTTCGTATCTTTGTTCAATTTTTAATAACAAATACGACTTTTACATGCGATTCGACGAACTCGATCTTCATGAAGACATATTTCGGGCACTGGATGCCATGAACTTCAAGGAAATGACCCCCGTTCAGGAAGCAACGATTCCTCTATTGCTCGAAGGCAAGGATTTGATCGGTTGCGCACAGACCGGAACAGGAAAGACAGCCGCCTATACTCTCCCTCTCCTCGACCGATTGGTACGGGAAGGGACTCCGGATAATGTAATCAAAGCGCTTATTGTCGTGCCCACACGGGAACTGGCCCAGCAAATCGATATTCAGTTTCAGGGGTTTTCATATTTCCTTCCCCTTTCAACCACAGTAGTATATGGCGGCGGCGACGGTGTCGGATGGAGTTCGCAGAAACAGGGAATGCTTATGGGGTCGGATATCGTTATTGCTACACCGGGCCGATTGCTGGCTCATATCACCAACAGCGGCATCGATCTCTCACATGTCGAATATTTCGTTCTCGATGAAGCCGATCGCATGCTCGACATGGGCTTCTTCGATGACATCATGAAGATCATTGCCGAATTACCGAAACAACGACAAACCATCATGTTTTCGGCCACTCTACCTCCCAAGATCAGGGAAATGGCCCGTCAAATACAACAGTCTCCCGCAGAAGTCAATATCGCGGTATCAAAACCGAACGACGCTATCCACCAGGGGATTTATGTATGTTATGAAGCCCAAAAGATGGAGATCATCCGCTCGCTGTTTTCCAAACCGACCGGCACAAAAACGATTATCTTCGCATCCTCGAAATTGAAAGTCAAAGAGTTGGCCCATGCGCTCAAACGCATGAAACTCAATACTGCAGCCATGCATTCCGATTTGGAACAGGAACAACGCGAAGCCGTGATGCTTGACTTCAAAAACGGGAAGATCGAGATTCTGGTAGCGACCGACATCGTTGCACGCGGCATCGATATCGAAGATATCGGGACGGTCATCAACTATGATGTGCCTTACGATCCGGAAGATTACATCCATCGGATAGGTCGTACGGCACGGGCAAGTGCAGAAGGAACGGCCATCACCTTCGTGAACGAACAGGAGCAGGGGAAATTCCATCGAATCGAATTTTTTATGGATCGAGAAGTAGAACACCTGCCCCTTCCGGAAGGAATAGGTGAAGGCCCCGTATATAATCCGTCCGGAAACCGATCCAATCATGACAAACGCCGTAAAGGGAATCACGAGGACAGAAAAACCCGCGGAAGTTGCTCACCCGAGAAGAGACGGCATGAAAAGCCCCATGCCAAGCCACAGAATCAGGAAGGGGCAAAAGAGACAGACAAATCGTCGCCGAACCGACGATCCGAACC
>CASDWR010000039.1 GCA_949284665.1 uncultured Rikenellaceae bacterium
AACTTTATGGCCATTTGATCGACCCGATGGTCGAATCGGCCCGAATCGCCGAGGCCGCACACCCTGATGTGATCGATATCAACTTCGGCTGTCCGGTTAAAAAAATCGCCAACCGCGGAGCTGGAAGCGGTATGATGCGCGATATTCCTCTGATGGTCGAAATGACCCGTAGGATCGTCGATGCCGTTCGGATTCCCGTAACGGTCAAAACCAGACTGGGATGGGATGAAAACTCCAAAAACATAGAGGAGATCGCCCTTCGCCTCCAGGATGCAGGAATTAAGGCAATCACAATCCACGGCAGAACCCGAGCCCAATTATACTCCGGAGAAGCCGATTGGACGCTGATCGGAAAAGTTAAAAACAATCCGCATATCCACATTCCCGTGATTGGAAACGGAGATATCGATTCTCCCGAAAAGGCGGCATGGGCATTCGACACTTTCGGGGTAGACGGTGTTATGATCGGGAGGGCTACATACGGCCGCCCCTGGATTTTCAAAGAGATCAAACATTTTTTAACTTCCGGAAAACGATTGCCTCAACCTTCGGTAACCGAACGGGTGGAGATTGCCCGCCGCCATCTGCTCAAATCGATTGAAGTCAAGGGGGATAAGGTAGGAATACTCGAAATGCGCAGACATCTGTCCAACTATTTCAAAGGCTTACCGAATTTCCGGGATACCCGTCTTCGACTCGTCACCCTGACAGACAAGGATGAATTGTTGAACACACTCGATTTTATTTCCGCACGATGGGGTGATTATGACCTCTCCGGCACTATTCCTCCACCCCTCTCACACGAAATCTGAGCATACCAACCCTGCCCGAGAACAGACGGAAAAACTATCTACGGAAACCTGAAAAAAAACAAGACCGACGTCACAGTCTCCCCTTATTCCCGGTCCCCAAAGACCGGGTTACACGAAACAACGGGATGGGGAGGATTTTTTTATCGACGCCGCATCGCGGGAAACTTTGCCCCTGCCATGCTCTTCATCATCTTGCGCGACTGTTCGAACTGTTTGAGCAATTTATTGACATCGGCCAATGTCGTCCCGCTCCCGGCTGCAATGCGGTTCTTACGGCTCGGATTGATGATCTCCGGGTTCTCTCGCTCGGCAGGCGTCATAGAGTGGATAATTGCCTCCGTCTGCTTGAACACATCATCCGAGATTTCCACATCGCGCAACGCCTTCCCGACACCCGGAATCATCGACATGAGATCTTTCATGTTGCCCATTTTTTTGAACTGGGCAATCTGATCAAGGAAATCGTTGAAATTGAACTGATTCTTGACTATCTTCTTTTTCAGACGGCGTGCTTCCTCTTCATCATATTGCTCCTGCGCCCTCTCCACAAAAGAGACGATATCACCCATTCCCAAAATTCGGTCGGCCATACGTTCCGGATGGAATACCTGCAAAGCATCCATTTTCTCTCCCGAAGAGATGAACTTCAAAGGCTTGTCCACTACCGAGCGGATCGAGATCGCCGCACCGCCCCGCGTATCTCCATCGAGTTTCGTCAGCACTACCCCATCGAAATCGAGTCTTTCGTTGAATTCACGTGCCGTATTGACCGCATCCTGACCGGTCATGGCATCCACGACAAACAACGTTTCCGAAGGTTTTACCGCCCTCTTGATCGACTCGATCTCCTGCATCATCCCTTCATCCACTGCCAAACGACCTGCCGTATCGATAATTACCGTATTGAGATTCTTGCTCCTCGCATATTGAATCGCATTCTCAGCTATCTGTACCGGATTTTTATTCCCCTCTTCCGTATAAACCTCAACGTTCACCTGCCCGCCGAGAACTTTCAACTGTTCAATAGCAGCGGGACGATATACGTCGCAAGCCACCAGCAACACACCTCGGCCACGCTTACTGCGCAACATCGACGCCAATTTACCACTGAAAGTCGTCTTTCCCGAACCTTGCAACCCGGCAATCAGAATCACGGCAGGACGCCCGTCGAGACAGATATCCGTCGCAGCTCCGCCCATCAATACCGCCAACTCGTCCCGAACAATCTTTGTCATCATCTGCCCCGGTTTCACCGCCGTCAGCACATTTGCTCCGAGGGCCTTGCGTTTCACCTCATCCGTAAAACTCTTGGCTACCTTGTAATTTACATCGGCATCGATAAGTGCACGACGAATCTCTTTCAGTGTCTCCGCGACATTGATCTCCGTAATCTTGCCTTCGCCTTTCAATATCTTGAACGACCGTTCAAGTTTATCGCTTAAATTCTCGAACATCTTTTCTCGTTTTGAGTGGGACAAAGATAGGGATAAAAGCCGAATTCAGGAAATTCGTAACAACTTAGTTACAAAACCCGATCCACGTTCCCAAAAAAATTCTCGGTCGCCGCCGGCATCCTAACGTCTCCTGGATAACATCCATATCCATTTCTGACATGTTCGATCTCCCCCGATTGGGCACTTCCCCTGAACACCACCCCAACCGTAATCGTACTACTCACTTTCTCAGCTCTTTATGTCCGACCGTACATGCAAATTCCTGCCCTCAGACAAAATCGATCACCATTATCCCGAATCAGAACAACGATTCGATAAAAAGCTGGGAAGAATAAACGGATGGAAAATAAATATCCGCTATAAAGCTTTTCGGGAATTCCTCGGATAAACCGCCTTCGGTGACATACAGGAACGTGTCCTTTTGCGCAATACGCCGAGCTGGATACACTTTGCGCACAATATGCCCGTTGAAAAACTCCAGTTCCCAAAAAAATCTTCTCATGGCAACATCAAGGTATACATTCGGATGATTGGTGAAAACCACCCCTAAACGGACCTCCGTCTCCCCTCGTACCGTTTCGGTTATCAACGCCCATGATAATTTTTGACTTGCCGGGATCTGAAAATATTTTCTGAAAAATGACAGCGAGTTATAGTTGCCTTTGATCATAGTAGGAGGTATTTGATGTACAAATATAGCGAAAGGCGAGCGCAGAGGCAAACGGAAACGAAGTTTTCAAGTTTGACTATGCCGAGCCGAATCCTATATTCTTCAAATATAGCGAAAGGCGAGCGCAGAGACAAATGAAAACAACGTTTTCATATTTTGGCTATGCCGAGCCGCATCCTAGGGCATATCATACTGCCGACAATCCGGCTACAAATAAAAAGCGAAGGGTATTCGAATGAACACCCTTCGCCAATGCCCTGTTCCGACATGCACACTACCCCAGGAAGCAGAGCAGCAAACCTGCAGCAACTGCCGATCCGACCACTCCGGCCACATTGGGACCCATGGCATGCATCAACAAATAGTTGGAATGATCCGCCTTCTGACCCTCGGTCTGAGATACACGGGCAGCCATCGGAACTGCCGATACGCCCGCCGATCCGATCAACGGATTGATCTTGTTCCCTTCACGGCTGAAAAGATTCATCAACTTGGCCAACAAAACTCCTCCCGCTGTTCCGAACGAAAACGCTATAACACCAAGCACAAGAATACCTAATGTCTTAACATTAAGGAATGTGTCGGCCGTCGCCGTTGCACCTACCGAAATACCGAGGAAAATAACAACAATATTCATCAACTCGTTCTGAACCGTCTTGCTCAACCGATCGACCACTCCGCACTCCTTCATCAGATTACCCAACATCAGGCAACCGATCAACGGTGCCGCACTCGGCAAAAGCAACGAAATGATCACCGTAATCATTATCGGGAACAGAATCTTTTCCGTCTTGGATACCGAACGCAACTGCTTCATCTTGATCTTGCGGTCCTTCTCTGTAGTTAACACCCGCATAATGGGGGGCTGGATGACAGGGACCAATGCCATATAGGAATAGGCCGCCACCGCAATCGGACCCAATAACTCCGGGGCCAGTTTCGAGGTCAGGAAAATCGCCGTAGGACCATCAGCACCACCAATAATACCGATACTTCCAGCCTGTGCGGGAGTAAATCCCAACATACATGCGCCGATAAACGTAATGAAAATACCGAGTTGCGCCGCCGCTCCCAACATGAAACTCTTGGGATTGGCGATCAGCGGACCGAAATCGGTCATGGCCCCTACCCCGACAAATATCAAACACGGATATATACCTAACTTAACTCCCAAATAAAGGTAATCGATCAAACCTGCATCCTTGACAAAATTAGCCCAGTCGATGTGTCCGTCTGCAAAAAGTTCCGAATGAAATAAATTCGCTCCCGGTAAATTCGAAAGCAACATTCCGAATGCAATCGTAAACAACAAAAGCGGCTCATATTTGCGTTTGATCGCCAAATAGAGAAAGAACATCGACACAATTATCATGGCAATCTGTTTCCATGTTATGGAAGCAAACCCCATATCCTGTATAAACTTCAGGATTCCCTCTGACAGAAATCCGGCAGATAAAAAGTTCATCATCAACCTCCTCTATTCGATAACCATTAACACATCTCCCTCCATAACGTTATCGCCAACTCGTACCGAAACAGAATGTACGATTCCTCCGCGTTCGGCATCGATGCTGTTCTCCATTTTCATTGCTTCAAGGACCACAAGTGTCTGTCCTGCAGTTACCTGATCACCATCTTTTACTCGAAGCGATACTACCGTTCCTGGCAATGGGCATATCACTTTACTTCCTCCTGCCGTTGACGGGACCTGTGCTACCACCGACGGAG
>CASDWR010000040.1 GCA_949284665.1 uncultured Rikenellaceae bacterium
GATTGCTCCATCCACCGATTCCTCAAAACTTTTGCTGCGATAGTCAGCCACCAGAGCGTCGCCGGGCACTTCGATCCGGATCGTCACCACCTTGTTGCCGCGATCGAGGTCCTTGTCGAGTTTCATAATCACCTCTGCATTGGTCGCCCGCTCCACGAAACGGTCCAACTTGGTCATCTTGCGCTCCACGAAATCGAGCAATTTGCGATCCGCATCGAATTTCACAGACTGAATCTTTACGTTCATACCAAATCCTCCTATATAGTTTATATATGTTTCGACGGCCCTTGTCCGTCCTTGTCATCTTTTTTATATTCTCCCGGCCGATCCTTCGATCGTCCGGCATGCGGATGTGCAGCACGGTACACCTCCTTAAGTCGGGCAATGCTGTTGTGCGTATAGACCTGAGTAGTCTGCAACGAGGCATGCCCCATCAGTTCCTGAATCTCCCGCATATCTGCCCCGTTATTGAGCAAATGGGTGGCGAACGTATGCCGGAGCACATGCGGACTCCGTTTCCCCTGCACCCCTTCTGCCGTCAACAGTTCACGGACAACCCGGTACACTTCGCTTCGATTGATTCGTTCTCCTTTTTCCGTTAAAAATAGTGCTTTTTCTCCGGATTTACAAATTTTTTCCTCATCAACGAACGCCAAATACTCCTTTATTTTACGCCTTAGCATGCCGATGATGGGGACAATGCGCTCCTTGTTCCCTTTACCGAGCACCTTAAGGTTCTCGAATCCGCTGTCGAAGTCGGTTCGGTCAATCGAAACGAGTTCTGCCAGACGTACTCCCGAGCCATAGAAAAAAAGGACGATCAACGCATCTCTGCGACGCAGGAAAGAGGATTCGCGCGAAAGGGTCGGAAACTCTCCCCGGCACAAATCATCCACGATTTGTGCCATACGACTTTCGGGAACGAATTTCGGGAGTACCCGGTTTTTCTTCAGCGACAAAATTTTCGCCATCGGATTTTCTTTGACGTACCCCCGATCGGCCATCCAGCGGAAAAAGGTTCTCAACGCACTGATCGCCCGATTAATGCTACTATTGCTCAATTCCCGGTTCCCGAGAGCAGCAATCCATTCATGCACATCTTCCGTATCTACGTGTTCTGGTTCGAATCGCTCCCGATCCGTACCGAGGAAAGACAGGAAGAGATCCACATCACGCAGATAACTCGACTCCGTAAGCGGCGAGCAACGTTTTTCCTGTCTGAGATAGCAGGCAAATCGATCTACACAATTCATGCGTACGATACTTTGTTCCGTTCCGACGAGATTCCGTTTGCAGCGAACGCCTCCCTTCCCGTTCTCCTGCACGAAATATTCATGTAATGCCCGTCGAAGTTGCCGTCCACCCACTAAAGGACCACATCAAAAATAGGGAAAAAATCAAGAAATCCCGCATAATATCGAAAATTTCGAGCGATTCTGTCTCCCGGGCATGGGCTTCCGACCCCGCGATCCGTAAACAGCGTCCATACGGAACATGTACTCGTCCGATAAAAAATGTCCCGACCGCATTCGGTCGGGACATCGGTATCCTTTCTCCCGGGGAGGGGCGAATAAATGATGGTTCGCTACTCCTCCTCTCTGTGAAGTTTTTCCACGTAAACGGCGTGGATTTTGGCTTCACGCTTCACCACCGAGGGTTTGGTAAAATATTGACGGCGACGCAACTCTTTCAATACGCCGGTTCTTTCGTATTTTCTTTTAAACTTTTTGAGGGCTCTTTCAATATTCTCACCCTCTTTGATAGGCATGATAATCATCGGTAATATAAATTTTAATTATTTCTACATTTTTCTTCTTCAGGTGTGATCCAATGGTCACCACCTTTCGATTAATGGGGTCGGTACCGTACCCGCACTTTCCCCGAAATAGAGGTAAGGGGCCAATCGCTCAGCCTCCTCAGGTGTCAGGATATGTTCATCTATCAACTCTCCGACGGATTTCCAACCTCCTTTCAGTTGTCTGTACCTTAAAATTTTCCTCAACCGAGGTGCAGTCATATACGGATGACCGCTCAACTCTTCAGGAGGTGCAAAGTTAATATCAATTTTTCTAATTTTGCAACTGTCCACCCGAATTTGTTTGCAGATCGACTCATAGTTTCGTTCATTGATGATTTTCAGTTCCGTCAATTGGGAGATCCGGACAAAACCGCCCAATCGCTGGCGATAGGCAATAATGGCCGATGCGGTAGCAGGACCGATTCCGGTCAGGGCATCGAGCGTTGCAGAGTCTGCACTGTTCAGCTCGACAGGCAAAACCGGTCGTCGGACGGATATCGTATCGGCAAATACCAATCGGGGTGCGAGACGTTCAAACATCTCATCCGAAACGACATAACATCTGGACAAGTCATCCGCAGAGCGAAATCCACCAAGCGCATTCCGATAATTGAGGATTGTTTCCGCCTGACGTTTCGAAAAACCCAATGCAATAAATTCCGCCGTATCAAGACCATTCGGATCGATTTTTTCGGGCAAATCGGGGAATGGGGTTACCGTCGAATCGGGAAAGACATCCGATCGATCCCTGGGAAAACGGGTCTGCGAAACATTGGACGGTTCGATTCGATACTTTTCTCCGATTACAATATAGGGACGCAAGACAAAATACATGGAGTCGCTGATTCCGTAACAAGCAGCGAACTCTTCGGGAATGGTAAACACCTTTCCCCGCAGACGATACTTGACGATACCGGCAGCCGTCCGCTTGGGAATATTCATCCGACGCATCTCTTCGTAGGTCACCTCATTCGGGTCGAAGACAAAAGGCTTCAACGGTTTCTTGTCCTCTTCGTTTGTCCAACGATCCGCACCGGCAGTTACCACCCTTTCTCTATCCCGGACAACGGCAGGAGTATCCGCCAGCAAGAGCACACCATCGTCGATCCGAGGTTTCATGGCATAGCGGACGATCAAGCCGAGTACCAACACAAACGGCACAAGAAATACGATGGCCCGAACTTCCCTCTTCGAAAATCCCGATTTTTTCATATCCCTTTACGGTTCATCTCTTCCGTCACCAGCGAGAAAAAGTTTTGCACAAAAGTACACTTGATTCACTTTCGATCTACGGTTTCCTTTCCCGGCTTCTTCCTTCGCCTCTCTTTTTTACTCTTTTTACTACTCCCTTTCATCTTTCCTGATCTACCGTTTATCATGCGGAAATGGTTCCACCAGAAAACGGCATTGCACGACAATGGGTCCGGGCATCAACCTCTCCCGGGGAAAATTCCCGAGGGAAAGTGACATCTTTGTATAAGTTCTTTTTCCCATCCCATTATTCGATGGCTGCACCCTCGCCGCGCAACAACTTCCGATAACGGACCGACGGAGACGGGAGGAACTCTCCCGCACCATATTCATCCCAGCGTTCATCCACCAAGCGAATCGTCTCTTCCGAAGCAGTCACCACATTGGGGAATCTCGCCGGAGACCCCGGTTTTCCCGGCAGTTTGGTTCGGGCATCGATTACCAGCATTCCATCGACCATTTCCGCATCCCGCTCCGGATCGCTATTGGCCCCAACGAGCCAAAGCAGTTCACGCGGAGAGAGTATTTCAGCGGCAGGATCAGTTACAATAATATACCTTATATTATATATATCCAAAGAATTTCCCTCTATGAATTCGGAAGCATCTATTTTTGATCCGGGTTCGGCCCGTAAAATCACCATTCCCCATTCCGCGGCAAGACGGGCATCACAAGACAAAAAACCACCCGAAAGTTCAATTGCCGTAGGCATATCCGACATCGGGACAGGTTGCGTTTCAGTCAGATCAAGGGCAAGTTTTCCACCGAAACCGGGGGTTGGAGTTGCATGGTCGAGGATATCGAGCACACCGCTGCTTCGGAACAGACAACGCGCAAGGTCGGCTCCCCGTACCAAGGCGGCAACAGCCTCCGTATCCCGCAAAGAAATGGACGAAGAAGTCAGGATCAGATACTTGCAGAACATCATTTGACCGGCACTCCAGAGTGAAGAAGCGACCTTTCGCGCCTGTCCGGCATAACGGGTTTCAATGCTGGCCAGGGCGAAGTTATGAGCTACCCCGACGTCAGGCATATAAAGGTCCCTGATTTCCGGTTGCAAGGCCAACCGAATGGGGGCCAAAAAAATCCGTTCGGTAGCATGGGCCAAAAAGGCATCTTCCTCGGGAGGTATTCCGACAACGGTAGCCGGATAGACGGCATCGCGACGGTGTGTAATAGCGGTAACGTGAAATAGGGGATAGCGATCTTCGAGAGAATAGAAACCGGTGTGATCACCGAACGGCCCCTCCGTAACGAACTCTTCACCCGTATCAACATATCCCTCGATTACAAAATCACAGTCAGCGGGAACTCTCAATTCATTGGTGATGCACCGGACCAACTTGACAGGCCGATGACGCAGGAATCCGGCCAAAAGATATTCATCGATTCCGTCAGGCACGGGGGCAGTAGCCGTATAGGTGTAAACCGGATCGCCCCCAAGGCAGACACTGACCGGCATCCGACCGCCACGACGTTTCCATGCATCATAATGACGCGCTCCCGTTTTATGGATATGCCAATGCATGCCGGTTGTGTGATCGTCGAACAACTGCAAGCGATACATGCCCACGTTCCTTACCCCCGTTTCCGGATCGACCGTATGCACAAGAGGC
>CASDWR010000041.1 GCA_949284665.1 uncultured Rikenellaceae bacterium
CATCGTGTGGATAGATTTTCTCCACACGATACGTATATCGATCAGGCAACCGGAATTGCGAGATCGTTCCGGTCTGCATCTTGACCCGCGTTCCAGCATTCCGGGATCCTCCGCATGAGATAAGCAGAGCCAACACCGTACAGATTCCCGGGAACCATCTTCCACCTTTCATCGACAACAGACCTTTCATGTCGGCAAAGATAGAAAATTAATCAGAAATATTGCAGTCCGTTACTCCCGTTACTTATTATTTCAAACAGGTCGCTGCTCGGGTTGCTTTCATCCGAAACGTCTGCCGACACGAAAAACGCTGTCCCATCTTAACCTACGAAAAGGAAACGCAAGAACAATTTCTCCGTTGCCCTGATCCGGAATTTCCGTATGAATATTCCGCCATATTTCCTCTATCAGACTTTTCTGCGGTTACCGGGAGAGTATTTCGATGTGCATGCGGGCATAAGCCCGCTCGACTTTCGCCTTCGCCTCGTCCACCGTATCGGCTGTTGCCAGGATGACGGCCATGCGACGCCTGCCGGCCACTCCGGGTTTCCCGAAAATCCGCATCTGCACACCCTCTTCACCGAGGACCTGTTCCAAATTATCGAAAACGACCATGTCGCTATGGCCCTCCACGACGACGGCTTTCGATGCAGAAGGAGCAAAAAAACGTACCCCAGGGACAGGAAGGCCCAATACGGCACGCACATGAAGTGCGAATTCAGACAGGTCCTGTGAGATCATTGTCACCATTCCCGTGTCATGGGGACGGGGTGACACCTCACTGAAAAGGACCTGATCGCCCTTGATAAAGAGTTCCACACCAAAAATACCGTATCCCCCCAATGCATCCGTAATCCGTACGGCTATTTCCCGTGCTTTATATAAAGCCTCGGAGGACATGGGTTGCGGTTGCCACGATTCTCGATAATCGCCATCCACCTGGCGGTGTCCGATCGGTTCGAGCAACGTCGTTCCCCCCGAATGGCGTACCGTAAGAAGCGTTATCTCATAATCGAATTCCACGAAACCCTCCACGATCACTCGACCGGCACCGGCTCGACCCTCCGTCTGTGCATGATCCCATGCCGCGGAAATCTCTCCCGCATTGTGGATCACACTTTGTCCGTGTCCCGAAGAACTCATCACCGGTTTCACCACACAAGGCATTCCCAACTCTACCACGGCTGCGGAAAACTCTTCGTATGTGGCTGCAAAACGGTACGGTGAAGTCGGCAAACCGAGTTCTTCGGCTGCCAGACGGCGAATCCCCTCGCGATTCATCGTCAACACCGTAGCCCGGGCCGTAGGGATCACATTGTATCCCTCCTTTTCGAGATCGGCCAACGTATCGGTGGCGATCGCCTCGATCTCAGGAATGATATAATCGGGTTTTTCCGCTTCGATAATCTGCCGCAATGCGGCCCCATCGAGCATCGATAGCACATGCGAGCGGGTCGCCACCTGCATGGCAGGGGCATTCGGATATTTGTCGAGCGCAATGACCTCGACCCCGTAACGTTGCAGTTCGATGGCAACCTCTTTACCGAGCTCGCCGGAACCACACAACAAAGCTTTCCGACCGAAGCCGGAAGTTTTCGTACCTATTTTTACCACGTGAAAAAAGATTTTAGCATCATTACGGGATACAAATGTAGGTAAATTTTCCCATCCCGGTCTGGCGATGCACACTTTTTGCATCGGGAACGACCCGAAACGCCATCTTCCGACCCACACGATCCGAATCATCTCTCCCGTACACGGCATCTGTTAACAAACCGTTACCAATTACCGTGTCGTTCGTTTTATTGTAAATAATCTCTACCTTTGCTACGATTTCAATGAGTAAGACATGTCGAAAAAAGTGACGAAACGAAGCTCAAAGGGAGTTTCGAATGCCAACAAGAGGAAGGACCGGGGAGCGATCATCCTGGAACTGTTCCGGTCAGCCCCCGAAAAGAAACGTACGCTCAAACAGCTTGCTGCCGCCAGTGGAGGAAACGACCGTGAAGGACGCTTCCGAACCCGCGAGATACTCGACTCAATGATTGCCGAAGGTGTCGTTCAAGAGATCGGGGAAGGCAAATTCAGATTGAGTACCGCCCATTTGCCCACATTCGAAGGGGTGGTTGACATGTTTCATTCGGGAGCGGCCTACGTCAAAGTTGACGGTCTCGACAAGGACATTTTCGTCGATCCGCGCCATACCGCCCATGCCCTGAATGGCGATCGGGTACGAGTGTCCATCATTCGCAGACAACGGTCAGGCGATCCCGAAGGAGAGATCGTGGAAATTCTGGAACGGTCGAATCGTTGTTACGTCGGTATGGTAACGAAGGATCGGCGTTACACCTTTGTACAGGTCGATTCACGCAAGATACCGACCGATATTTTCATCCGCCGTACATCGGACGATGCCCCACTGAACGATGGGGATAAAGTGGTGGTACGGATTGTGGAATGGGCCGAAGGAAGCAAATCGCCCGTAGGAGAAATCGTGGAGGTCCTGGGACCAACCGGGGACAATGACACCGAGATGCACGCCATTCTGACCGAATACGATCTTCCTTATCGTTTCCCCGAAGAGGTGGAAACGGCCGCCAATGGGATTTCGGATGACCTGACCGGAGAATATGGCCGACGTCGAGATTTCCGTTCGGTAACCACCTTTACGATCGATCCGGCAGACGCCAAAGATTTCGACGATGCGCTCTCGATTCGACGACTCGAAGACGGGAATTGGGAAGTCGGGGTCCACATAGCGGATGTTACGCACTATGTATTGCCGGAAAGCGTGGTCGAAACCGAAGCCAAAGAGCGAGCCACGTCGGTCTATCTGGTGGACCGTACCGTACCCATGCTGCCTGAACGGCTCTCCAACGAACTCTGTTCCTTGAGACCGGACGAAGAAAAACTCTGTTTTTCCGCTGTTTTCCGAATCGATGGAGAGGCACATGTGCTCGACGAATGGTTCGGCCGCACGATCATCCGTTCCGATCGCCGCTTCACCTATGACGAAGCACAAAAAGTTATCGAAACCGGTCTGGGGGATTTCCCGGACGAATTGCGTACCCTCAATACACTGGCCGTCAAGATGCGGCGGGAACGTTTCCGCAACGGTGCCATCAGTTTCGAACGCGAAGAGGCTAAATTCGTACTCGACGAAAAGGGCAAACCTCTGGGAGTCTATTTCAAGGAGATGAAAGAGGCCAACAGACTGATTGAAGAGTTCATGTTGCTGGCCAACCGAAAAGTCGCCGAATTCATCGGACGTCGGAACAGGGCAGAGCGTCCCGGAACCAAAGGGGGCAAACCGATCACCGAACCTCGCACATTCGTCTATCGTGTCCACGACAAACCCGCGCCCGACAAATTGCTCAAATTCTCGGAATTCATTCTCCGTTTTGGGTATCAGTTCAAGGCACAACGCGGCAAAGCGGTGTCGAAAGAGATGAACCGGCTGATGGCTCGCATCAAAGGCCGCAGTGAGGAAAATCTGATCTCGACCCTCGCCGTACGGACAATGGCCAAAGCCTACTACAGTACCGACAACATCGGTCATTACGGCCTCGCTTTCCCCTATTATACCCACTTCACCTCTCCGATCCGACGATATCCTGACATGATGGTACACCGCCTGCTGGCCCACTATCTTGCCGGAGGCGCCTCACCCGAAAAGGATTTTTACGAAAAAATGTGCGAACACTCTTCGGAGATGGAGGTACGGGCAGCCGAGGCCGAACGGGCCTCGATCAAGTATAAAATGGTGGAGTTCATGCTCGACCGGATCGGACAGGAGTTCAACGGAAGCATTTCGGGCGTAACGGAATGGGGTATCTATGTGGAACTGGACGATACGCATATCGAAGGGATGGTCTCTTTGCGTGACATTGCGGACGATTTCTACGAATACGACGAAGACAACTATGCCGTTCGGGGACATCGCCACGGACGTATGCTGACTTTGGGTGATCGGGTTCGCATCCGGGTCAAGAATGCCGATCTCCGACGCAAGTTGCTCGATTTCGAACTGACAGGGACGATCGACTTCGCCACCGGCCGCATCTTTCCGATCGAGGCGGAAGAACCTACACCCACAACCTCAAGGCATTTTTCGACCCGAAGAAGACGATAAAGGCACATCCCGATTCTTTCCCTGTACAGACTTCAGATTCCGATACGGATTCAAAGTTGAAAAGTAAAGACCATCGAGACGGTTAACAAAATTTCCGTTCCCCGGTCAATCAATATTATAAAAACGGGCAGAGAGTTCTGCCCGTTTATTTTCATAACTACCTATCGACACCTTAAAAAAGAGAGAATGTCCCTCAATATCCCAAGGAAAGGGATAGAATCAAAACAACAGCGGGGACAGCTTGCATGGCAAACATTCTCCTCCCCGTCTTCAACAACAAACAATACGAGAGAGAGGTGCGGTAATGGCAACAACGGAACACTATCTCCACTGTTTCCCTTTAAGGAGTCGATAATTCTTGAACCCCCCGATCCTGCGGCCGTCACGCAGTACATGTTTCTCAATGAAGTCTATCGCCCTGTATTTCAACCCATAACGTTTACCGATCGGCGGACGCGAACCATCGTAACGTATGTAATCGCTCCAATCGAATGCCGCCATACGTTCCAACGCTGCATTTGGGAAGCTTCCTTGATAAAGAGGCAACATACTCAGATTGCCGTAATCGTAGTAATCCACTCCGGCCACCGGTTTGTTGTCGGGGGAGTATACGGCACTGTGGGCCACGTTTTTTTTGGCCATGCGACGAGGATCACGTGACCATCCGTAATGAAAAACCCACGCGTCAAGCAACACGCAACGCAATTTCCGGGTATTTTCCTTTTTCAGATAATCCACACCGTCGAAATCGGGAATGATCCGGAACGATTGGGCGTCACGCCATGAATGTATGTCCGGGCGGTTACGGATGATCCGAATTTCGTGCGGATAAGCAAAATGGAGCGAATCGATATAATGTTTGTAATCGCCGTAGAGATGGACGTATTTCAACAGAAAGCCTTCAACCCGTTCGTCATCGAGATATCTTTCACAGGCCCGTCGGATCACCGGTAACGCGTCGTGATGCATGATCTCATCCGATTGGAGGTAGAGGCACCAATCTCCCGTGCAATAACTTTTTGCCAAATCGGTCTGCTGTGCATAAATCGTCCCTCCTTTATTGTATGTTTTGGTATCCCAGACACTCTTCACGATCTTTACCCGGGGATCATCGGCAAATGTCACCAATAGCCGATCGGTATCGTCACTACTGTCTCCGGCCAGAATAATAAATTCATCTACCACATCTAATACCGAACGTACGCTCTCGACGATAGGAAAATCGTATATAATCGCATTTTTAATAAAAGTGAAACCGCTTATTTTCATCGTTTCTTCAGTAGTACGGGGTCAAACCAACCCGCTTAAGTTCAAAAAGAGAATTGTTATTATAACGGGAATTACAAATTGTATCAATATACGAATAGCCGGAAAAATTTTTGTACCGTACCTTTCTCCGGAAGTGAACTCCTGCCGCATGATTTTTTTGTCGAGGACCCACCCCACAAAAATTACGACCGCCAACCCGCCCAAAGGAAGCAGGAAGTTGGATGATACATAGTCGAAAAGGTCGAACAGATTTTTTCCTCCCAATACGAGCCGCGAACCGGGCATCTGTGACAACGCACACAATATTGACAAGGGGACGACGGCCATGAAGGTTACGATGACGGCTTTCAGCCGACTCACTTTGGCTTCCTCGGATACACAAGCCACCAGCACCTCCATCAACGAAAACGAGGAGGTGATCGATGCGAAAAACAACAATACGAAAAATAGTACGGCAAGGACTCCGCCTCCGGTCATTTGGGCGAATAGCGAAGGCAGGGTAATGAATACCAGTTCGGGACCCGAAGTGGGACTGATGCCGAAAGAGAAAACGGCCGGGAAAATCGCCAGACCCGAAAGAATCGCGATACACACATCAGCGATCGCTACCGTACTTCCTACCCGATAGAGATTCTCCCCATCCTTGATATAGGAGCCGTATGTCATCATG
>CASDWR010000042.1 GCA_949284665.1 uncultured Rikenellaceae bacterium
ATCGTCGGCATAAAGATACGCCACAGCCATCAACCAGCAAGCCAACAGATTGTACTGCGATTGTGCCGAATAACTTTCATAGCCGTGCATCGCCTCGATCGGATAACGGTTTTTTACGATATAGCCCGAACCGTCGGGCCGTCCCCAGCGCATGATACTTTGAATCGATTTATGGGCTGCACGTTTGAATGCTCTGGCTTCGGCCGATCGACCCGCAGCCTGATATTGTGCAGCATATATCTCATACGTGACGGCAGCAGCAGCCTCGTTCCAAATATGTTGTGCACTGCGTCCGCCGCACGGAACCTCTCCGTAAGGCGACTGCATAAACAACGAGGTCCACGCACCGTTCAACAGACGATCGCAATAAAAATCGTGGCTCGGTCCGTCGTACCCTTCCACCATGATCGACGCAAGAAACTGACGCGTAAATTCGTCATATACCATCGGCGGATTGGTCGGGTTGTCGATATACATGCCATTGTCAGACATATACTGTTCCTGATGTTTCATGTGACGTTCGAAAAACTCTCCACCGAAATCGATCCCTTTACGGACCCTCAGGTATTCTCCGGCAAGAGCAACCACATTGTGATTGTAACACTTCTTTTTCCGATTCAGATTATCCTTATATAACAGATAGGGGTCTACCGTTGCGATCTTGTTTTTCCATTCAACCGACAACTCGTCCGGAACGACACCCTCATAAAGATCCATAGCCATCATAATCGGTTGAATAAAAAACTCCCCATGATTGTGTGCACAACGGTTTTCATACATTTCATCCACCGCACACGACATCGCCTTCACACCGCTATCGAACAAATCGGATTCCGTTATCCGTCCCGCAGCATTCAATAAGGCAACGGAAAGAGCATAACATGGAGTAGAATACTGCCATTCGATTTTATACACAGGATCGATAATGGCTCCCGATCCATCCTGAAAATTACGAAATACTTCTATCTGACGTGCGATAAGCTGCAAATAATCGTCGCTATCCACCCCACTCGGACGGATACGGGTTTTTGATTGGTTTCGAAGGAAATCATCAATCTGGGCCGCATACGGGAAAGCGTATTCCCCCTTGTGGGCATAATCCGGTAATATATCGCTCGCGTCCCGTTTGGGGCCTGCCCACAACGATGGCACAAGCGATATGACGAACAGAAATACGAAAAAACGTTTCATTTCACGCAAAAAAATTTGGTTGTTGAATTTCAATAAGTCAAAGAAACGGAAATACCCGGCAGTAAAATACTCTATCTGTTCGTTCGTATGTCAATTTCGTACATTGCATGCAATCCTCCAGTTTTTTCATTATTTTTACACGGTAACACGGATTTTCAGGATGCCGTATGAGAAAACCATTTTGTTTATTGTTACTATTATTATGGAGTGTAATCCCTCCCAGCCATGCAAACGGAATTCGCATGGGGCATCTCTCATTTCGCAACGGGCAATCGCTTCCGATTGTCTATACGATATGGCCGGATGAAAACGGCGTTTTATGGTTGGGAACACGCAACGGATTGAATTCATTCGATGGAAACCGAATTACATCATGTACCAAAATTCTGTATGACATTCCCCATATCGATAACCAAATCACACATATCTGCGGCAATCGGAACGGGAAACTTTACATCAAAACGAAACTCAATCTGGTCGAATACGACCTGCGAAACGACACTTACGAATTGATTTTCGACAAATCACTATCTGCCGTACATTATGGCATCGACCAGTTGTGGTTTTGTACGAAAAACAGAGTATATACATATGACGGAGATGAAGTCAAACCGTATTATACCTTCAGCGATACGACAGTTGTCATCGAATCGATACTTCAATCCAGCAACCGACATGTTCATATCGGAACCCGCAATCATGGTCTATATGAATTATCGCCCGACGGGAAACTCAATCACTCGCTGTCAGGCATACGATATTTGAGAGGTATCTATGAAGATTCACATGGTAACATATGGGTTTCCACACGACGTGACGGTCTGTTGCGTATATCCCCTTCCGGACGGGTCCGTCATTTCACACACAGGCCTGAAGAGTCGAATTCGCTATCATCAGATATCATTCGCGATGTCTGCGAAGACGACGAAGGGCGCATCTGGGTTGCCACATTCAACGGTCTCAACTATATAGATCGATCGGACAACATCGTCCGTTACGAACAACCGACCGACAACAGCAGTGCGACATCGACCGACGAGTCTCTCTATTGCCTTGCCAAGGATGATAACGGGACGATTTGGATCGGCTCCTATTTCAACGGCATCAGTTTTATTTATCCGAATGATGAAGTGTTTTGTCAATACCGTTTCGATTCGGAGTGGCAACCCCGCATGCAACATGTCATTTGCGGGTATGCCGACGAAGACCGGGAAGGCAATCTGTGGATATGCACCGAACGCAACGGGATCGTTGTACTGGATCGTGAGGCCAACCGTCTATTGCCGTCAGCCATTCCCAACGACATGCGCACCAAAAGTGTATATGTCGACATGGAGCAGGATGTAATCTGGGTGGGTACCATTATCGGTGGACTGCAGATAATCGACCGTGAAACAGGAAAAGCACGACTACCCGAAATAGAACCCTCTTCCTCGTCTGCCCTTCTACAAGACAACTCTATCCGGAAAATAGTCCCCTATCGTAATTCGCTTCTGCTCGTAACGACAAGAGGCATCTTATTGTATGACAAATCTTCATACATGCTTTCAGAGTTCATCGAGGATTACCGTCAAACGACCCTCGATGCTACGGTCGACCATTACGACAATTTGTGGTTGTCTTCCTACAATGGTCTCTATTGTTACGATATTGCATCAAAAGCCCTGTCTCGAATAGACCTCGATACGCTATCCAGGACACCGGCAGGGTTTATCAATACGATTTTCGAAAGTCGTGACCGTACGCTATGGTTCGGCTCTTCCCTGAACGGACTTTATACATATGATCCCCGATCCTCTACTTTCAGCCACTTCACGACGGGGAAACTTCCCGACAACAACATCATCGGCATTAACGAAACATCACGCCAGGAATTGATCGTCGCCACCAATTCGGGCCTGTCGATTATCGAACCCGACCGAAAAGAGTTGCGGAATATCCGTTCGAACGACGGGGGCAACTTCGGCATCATCAACGAAAACGGCATAACAATCACCAAAGACGATGAAATATTCGTCAGCGGCACGCACGGTATCAGTTCTTTCAGGACAGTGCGTCTCCGTTCTCATAGCAACCGGTATGAAATCAGACTGTCGGAAATCTATGTAAACGGAACTCGACAACCTCTTTTTTACGATAAGTCGCTTAACGACAGTGTCACACCCCCATACTGCCATCACTTGACCCTCTCGCACAAAGAGAACTCTCTTTCAATTGTATTTGCCACAACGAACCCCTCCTTTTCCCCTGCCGGCGACATCATTTATACGCTTCGGGGTTTCGATCGCAAATGGAATACGGCAAATTCATCGAATACCATTACATATACGAATTTAGATCCTGGCAGCTACGAATTGGTGATCCGTGGCGATTCGAACGAAACACAACGACCAATTCCCGAACGGACGCTGCTTATCACCATTCGGGCACCATTTTTTCTTTCCTGGCCGGCCTACTTTCTATATCTTTTATTAGCTATTGTCATATGCTATGTCATTTATCATATTCTTTATTTAAGCTCATCGCTCCAATTTGAAAAAGCTCAAAAGACACACATTGAAGAATTAAATCAAGAAAAGTTGCGGTTTTTCACCAATATCTCCCATGAATTCAAAACCCCTCTGACGCTCATCGTCAACCAGATCGAGTTGATAATGCAATCGCGCGAACTACCTTCCGGGCTCTACAAACGTCTGCTCGGTATTCACCGCAACGCGAACCGCATGAACAAACTGATTCGAGAGTTGCTTGAATTCCGCAAACAGGAAATGGGCCATTCAATGCTCGCGGTGACCGAAGCGGATATTGTTGCGATGATCTCGGAAATATGTCTCTCTTTTCAGGAATATGCTGCCTCGCGCCACATTGATTTTCAACTGGAACAAGATCATACGAGCGTTCGCTTCGTATTCGATGACAACCAAATGGAGAAGGTGGTATACAATCTTTTGTCAAATGCATTCAGATTTACGCCAGACAACGGGACCATTCGGGTAAAGACCGAACTGGAAGGAAATCTTTTCCACATCCGGGTTTCGGATACTGGGGCCGGCATCGACAAAAGCGAGCAAGCCGACATTTTCAAACGATTCTATCAAACGTGCAATACCACATACACCGGACAGATCGGAACGGGAATCGGACTGGCATTAACGAAAAGTATCGTCGAAGCCCATAAAGGCAATATCTCACTCGAAAGTGCCAAAGGAGAGGGAAGTACGTTCGAGGTTGTTTTGCCCACAGACATCGAATATCCTCCGGAACTCTATCGAAACGACCGCACGACACTCAATAACAACCTCCGAATCGACAGCGAGAGTCTGGTGATGGACAACCGTTATGTCAATTCACTGATCGAATCGCAGAAAGAGGCTAACACGCTCAACTCGATCATCCTGATCGTTGAAGACAATACCGACCTGCGCAATCTGCTCGTTTCACTTTTTGCACCGATTTATAAAGTGTACGGGGCCTCCGACGGACAGGAAGCGTTCGATATGATTCCGTCGATTAATCCGGATATTATTCTTACCGACGTAGTAATGCCCCGCATGTCGGGTACGGAACTATGCAAACGTGTAA
>CASDWR010000043.1 GCA_949284665.1 uncultured Rikenellaceae bacterium
GTCATCCATCAAAGTAAGTGCACAACTTTCGAGTACCGCCGCACCCTCACAGAATATCTTTACAGCCATAGCATTCCGTTTCGACATAACCTGTGGCAACCATCATGACCATGCGCTTGTCAGCCGTGCCCTCGAATTGACACATGACAAATACTGTGGCATTACACGTATGTTGAAAATGATTGCTCCCGTATCATACGGCATTTACATCCATACGGCCAATCCCGAAGAGGAAAAAGCACTCGTATAATTTTCGGAAGGAGATGACTCCGTTTTTTCACCTTCTCCCCCGCTTCTCGTCCCCCCCCCTCCTGCAATTCTCACCCGATCCACTGGAACACAATGCACCTCAAATCGATCTGTGCAGATCGACTTCGATACGACAAGACAATGGGCATGACCGCTTGGCGGTCATGCCCATTGTCGATAATCTTCCTGACAGACAAAGGCCCTGTCATCTCCGTTACAAGATCCCCGTCCCGATGTTTCCCGGCTCCCGGCAATCCTGCAAACAGGAATCGCATCAAACGAACTCTCTTCTATTCCGTCTGTGTTTCAGGTTCTCCGTTGAATACGGCAACCGCTTCCCCGTCATCCATCAAAGTAAGTGCATCGCCTTTGATCGCATATCCGGTCACTCCGTTCAGTGCCTCTATGAATTCATTCTCGAGTTCCTGATTCGGACAAAATGCACGGGTCGATGCCATTGCGTCGAAAACAAGTCCCTCTTTACCGGAAAGCGTATAACTACCCATAAACAGGTTACAATCTCCCTTGCCGTTTACCCGATGTTCTTTCTGGTCGAAACGAAGGTAAAAATTATCTTCGGGTTGTACTTTTTTCCCATTCAATTCCGTCAAAGACCACCGGACTGAGGTCAAGGACAAATCACCCTTTTTCGTACTGTGTGAACATCCGCAAGCGACCGATGCTGCGATCGCCATCCATACTACCATTCTGTTTTTCATACTTTTCACTTTTTATGGTTTTTGCACAAATCGTTCAATCATTCGTTCCCAATCATCCCGTCGGACATGGCACGCAGCAATACCGGTCTTTCATTCCTTATTGAACAACGTATCCAACGAACACGAAAGAAGATGAATTTTATCCCCAACAAGTTGCATGCAAAATAAACTCTTTTGCTCGAATATGCGAAATGTTCGTCTCCGTTTTCCGATTTTACCGATTCTCCCGATACGAAACCCCCGGATGCATACACTCCGTCTGCGGTCTTGCGAAATCACACCGGACATGTGCCCAACAAGGCAAAACCGGTCAATCTTTTGTCCCCGTCGCCCGCCGGTATTGAGCCAACGAAATCCGGTAATTATATTCGGCGGTTATGGCATTCGTATACAATTGTATCCAGGACAGTTGCGCCGAAAGAACATCCAAAATGGCCAATTGTCCCTCATTGTAGGATAAAGTGCTCAATTCCAGATTCTGCCGGGCGATTTCAAGACTGCGTTTCGAATAGTTCACCTGCATGAAGTTTTCCACGATTCCGGTCCAGGCATTGCTCTCTTCCCGAAGGATATCGTCACGAAGTCCGGACAACCCGTAACGACTGGCTTCAAGTTCGGCTCGTGCCGCACCTACGGTTTTCCGACGTTCTCCCCAACCAAATATCGGGATGCTTAAATTCAGATAAACCGATCCATCGAGCCGGGTAGAACCGAAATTCGGCGTGGTGTTATGCCATATTCCTCCCACTCCGAGACTCAACGAAGGGTTGTATGCCGACCCGGCCGATGATACGCCCCACTCGGCATACTCTACTTGTTTCTCGGAAGCGATGTAATCGGGCCTATCGAGAAGGATCCGGTCAAGGACAACTCGTTCGGGCATGACGATTTCCTGCGAGACCGAATCAGCGAGCACAATCTCCGCTTCCGGAGAGGCCCCCATCAAGATATTGAAGTTGTTTCGTGTCGTCCGGAGATATTTTTCCGCATTGATCAAACCGTATTCCGCTTCACTGAGCTGGGCTTCGACCATCAACACATCCCCACGACCGATATACCCTTCTTCGAAACGCTGTCTGACCATCTCTTCCAGCGAGCGAATGATCTGTACGTAACGTACGGTAGCCTCATAAAGTTTCACGCTTGCCGAATGACTCCAGTAGGCATACTCGGCCGCATAGAGGATATCGAGTTCCGCAAAGGCCTCTTCGCAAAGTGCAATTTCATACGCCACACGCGCACGATTGTAGCCGCTACGTACAGCACCCCCTCCATAAATCGTTTGTATGACGGTCGGCTGCAAAGCAAACGTGTAGGGTTCGACCCATTTCGGCACATCCCCGTCATAACTTTTCGTCTGCCGGAAATCGATTGCAAAAGAACCCGTTGCACTCAATTTCGGCAAATAACCCGTTTTAGCAGCCGCACTCCTCTCTGCAGCGGCAACACTTTGTTGCCGGGCGACTTTTAAAGCATAACTGTACTCCACAACCGCTTTTCTATAATCGGTAATACCGATCTGTCCCCTTGTATCCGTTACACAAACGACACAAACCGCGACAACCGCCGCACGAATAAACCCATTTACATTCATATCCGAATACCGAAAAAGATGGCATACATCACCGGCAACATTACGATCGTCAGAAATGTTGCCACGAACAATCCGCCCATGATCGTTGCCGCCATTCCACCGAACATCGAATCGCCGAGCAAGGGAAGCATCCCCAGTATAGTGGTCCCTGATGCCAAGGCTACCGGTACCACACGCATACGGGTGGCCGCAACGACTGCTTCGGCAGGAGATTTCCCTGCCGCAGTTTCCTCTTCGATCTGTCCTACCAGCACAACCGCATTTTTCACATTCATACCTACCAGACCGAGCAACCCGAGCATCGCAAAAAAATCGAACATCTTGCCCGTAACCGACAATCCCAAAACCACTCCGACAAATATCAAGGGAATCATTGACAGGATAATCAACGGCTTTTTATAACCGTTGAACAACAGTAACAATACCAAAAAAATCAAAACCAATGTCAAAGGGACGTTAGCCACGAGAGCTGCATTCGATTCCTCCTGACTTTCGTTTTCGCCGAACACTTTCATCCGGTATCCCTCTGGAATCTCGACCCGACGAATCACCGAATCGTAAATTTGTCCGAACAGTTCCCGGGTATTCATCCCCCGTATCGGATCACACTGTGCCTTCATCACCCGTTCGCGA
>CASDWR010000044.1 GCA_949284665.1 uncultured Rikenellaceae bacterium
ACAGCCGCTCTTTCGAAACCGCAAGGGGAAGTAGCGGACAAATCCTCTTCTCAGGAAAACAAACAACGGCACAAACAACGCCGGAAATGGCGTCACGGACGCAATTCGAAGCCCAAAACGGACGACACGAACATACAGTAAATTCCTACGGCCATTCTCGGGACCAATCCCGGCCGAACCGTAAATGCCAGGAATGATCATCTAGGGTTCTCACTCGTTCTTAAAGAATTTATCGGCAAAACGGATATACTGCGTCCAGTCGTAGTATGTAATATCGTGTTCTCCCGTGCGAATATGATAGGCAATCCGACCACTCTGGACCGGAGAATCGACGGCCGGCGGCGTTTCGGCATCCAACCCTTTCAACCCGAAAAGTTCGTATACGGGAGAAGCATGCAATCCTCCGAGGAATTCACCTTTCTGATCAGCCCAACGATCCTCTGAACCGCTGGCAATGTATATCGGCCGCGGAGCGATCAGGGCAATCAACTCATGTTGGTCGAAAGGAAGCATCTCTTCCCGTTCGTTGTACTTCTTAAAATTACCACAAAACCAATAGGGAAATTTCCCATTGATAACACGTACCGTCTCACCATAGGCACGTCGGGACAAAGCTGCACCGCCACAACCCGATGCATTCGAAACAACCATTGCAAAACGTTCGTCGACAGCCGCTGCCCATAGAGCCGTCTTGCCCAAACGTGAATGGCCGATAGCAATCACCCGTGTGGCATCTACATCATCATCCGTCTCGAAATAATCCATTGCCCGGCTCATTCCCCATGCCCATGCAGCAATCGTCCCCCACTGATCGTCCGCCAGTTCCACTTCTCCCTTCTTTTTGTAAAGCGCCCTGACTCCGGTAGCTAAATTGTCATCGAAATCGGGAGCAATATCATCCCGATACACCGTAGCCAACCCATAACCATTACGTAGTATCATTTCAATCGGCCATCGTGACGAGGCACTTCCTCTTTCCGGAACTTCTTTCCATCGAAATTCACGTTGTTCGTCGGGTGAAGGATAGGAGATCCCGGGATCGGAACAGACTGTCGGATTACCCATAAAATTCAGGCCGAAAAAAAGTGGAACAGCCCCTTTCCTGTCATTTGGGACATAAAGCAAAAGCGTCATACGCTCCTTACCGTCGCGAGTAAAACAAACCGCCACTTCTCGACGTGTTGCTAGTCCATTAAAGGCATTCCTGTCTTCGGTTAATATTTCAAAATGCAACCCGGCAGGAGCACCCGGCGCACGGCCGTACATCTCGCTCTCAAAAAGAGCGACCAATTCAGGTCTCCGTTTTTTCACCCATTGTGCGACAGAAGTTACACGCCTCCCGTTCTGCATGACAAGCGGATCCGGTAAAACATAATCAGGGACTTTCGTTTCATCATAGTTGGTAAGCGAAGGCGGGTCCTTGAAATACACCATATCGGTCACGCATAAGGGGTCGGCCATCGCCGCATGCGCCACAGCCTGCGTCGTCTCGCGCAAATCATATTTTATCCCCATCGGGACATAAGGATTGCCAACCACACTGCGGCCTGTAAAGACCTCGAACCATACGCATGCTGCGGTATAGTACTCGACGACCGGGTCAAGGCGGCACGTTTCCTCATTGAGACGATCCCCTACAAACGTAGTCAACATGTTACGCATCGCAATACCGCACGGAACGATCAATTCGATTCCCGCCTCTTCGGCTATTTGTCCGGCAGCATACACGGTGGCAGCATACATCCGGTCAAGATCACATTCAGCAGCCTCGCTAAGAGCCACATCTTCGAATGTCCAAGGTTGACATACGGCAAACTCCGTCCGGCGATTGACATTCCGGCGTACATCGGCAATCCATGCTGCGTAACCGCCAAGTTTCTTTTCGCTCGATTCACCGCAGGCACCAAACGGGCAAAAAAGCACATAATTCCACGGTTCATCGATTAAGACTTTCGACAAAGCGATTTTTTGCATCTCGCATACCGTTTTCCCCGAGCCGGTCTTACGGTACGAGCAGATCGGTTCGTCGACAGGCATATCGCCATGACAATTCGTTGATTCTGCTTCTTCGACATACACATTTCCCATGACTGTCGGAATACCTCGGGCCGCAGTTAATCCTAACAGATATTCCGACATCCTTGTATCCATCTCCCTACTTCCGATCATCAACAACCGAACGGTATCTGTTGTCGAAGCATAAGATGCCGACAGTGCAATCGGCGTGAACAAAAAAATGGCCAAGACAATTCTTGCCATGGAAACACTTTTATACAAATTATCCATAAATCCAATACTATTTTGTAAAAATAGGGTTGCTCGAAGTTCTACGGCAGCCTTATTATGTTTCACGCTACCGGCATGAGCCACACGGTAGCTCACATACAAAGATACAAAAAATTCGAAACCAACACATCGAAGATATTTGCGCCCCTTGAAAACGACAGGGTCAACGATCGAATCATTTTCCATTTTGGGACAAAAAATGAATTGTGAACATACATGACCTCACGACTCATCGGTAAATGGTCAAGGCAAGCCTGTTCTTCAATACGTAACTTATTATATCCGGACCGTTGCCGATTCAAAACAGAACATGGGATGTTGCTTCCGAAACTTAACGAATATTCCATCCTCCCCACCGCAAAGGGGGCAATTTCAACAATAAAAGGTATTTTACACCACAAAAGGGGCATCGGGTCTGAATGACTTACCGCATTCCCGCATGTCGGTTCTCCATATTCGACTTACCCTAAAACGTCAATAACCCAATGATTAACCTCAAAAAAACAGAAAAAGAAAAACAACGACAAACAGGAAAGATATCTTTCCAGATTTATTTCCATACCGAGCCTCAGCCATACGCTGTGAAAACAACCTGTTGTGACACTGCTTACGATCTTGATATGCCTCCCGGACTGACAAGACAAACAAAAACCCTTCTGCGACACGAATGTCGCAGAAGGGTCCGGACCAAGTACTCGGAGCGGGAATCGAACCCGCACGGACATCGCTGCCCACAGGATTTTAAGTCCTGCGTGTCTACCTATTCCACCATCCGAGCAATCGGTTTGCGGTGCAAAGATATAACTTTTTTGCATTTCCACACCATGTTACGCCTCTCAGCCGGTTCTTTCGGAATTAAAATCCCGGACAGAACAAAAAACCTCGCAACAAAATACTCCGGCTCAACAAACAAGAAAAACAGAGACATAAATAAAATCCGACTCGGCACGACACTTGTCGGATAGAATTCGTATCTTTGTCTCAAAGAAACACCATCGTTTCACTTAAATAAAAATACAACACATGTACTTTTTACAACTCACGCCAAAAGAGATTCCGGTAGACAGTACCGTGGTATCCAAACTCTCCGAAGGGATCGAGAAACTATCGACCATGTCTCTCCATGATCTGCTGAACATGGCTGCCAAATGGGGCGTCGAACTTGTCAAAAATATCGTAATCGCCCTGATCGTCTATTATGTAGGGCGTTGGATCATACGCAGAATAGATCGGTTGCTCGGAAAAATTTTCACCAGAAGACACGTTGAAGTGTCGCTCAGCAAGTTTCTCCGGAATCTAACGAAAACCGTACTCTATATATTGATACTGACGATTGTCATCAGTATTCTGGGAATCAATACCACATCGTTCGTTGCCATTCTGGCTTCAGCCGGTTTTGCTGTAGGTATGGCATTGAGCGGTACACTTCAGAACTTTGCAGGAGGGGTGATGATTCTGTTGTTGAAACCTTTCCGTGTAGGCGATTACATCATTGCCTCCGGCCAGGAAGGTACGGTCAAGGAAATCCAGCTTTTCAGCACCATTCTCAATACCAACGACAACAAAACCATCATCGTTCCCAACGGAAGTATCTCGACCTCCATTGTCAACAACTTTTCGAAAGAGACCACCCGTCGGGTAGACTGGCAATTCTCAATTGCATACGGTGACGATTACGACCTGGCCAAGGCAACCATCGAAGAACTGTTCAATCAAGACGAACGCATATTGAATGACCCGAAGCCATTCATCGCATTGAAATCGCTCGATGACAGTTGTGTGACTATTACCGCTCGCGCATGGACCGAAAACGCCAACTATTGGAACGTTTTCTTCGACATGAACGAGAAAGTATACAAAACTTTTCCAAAGAAAGGGCTCAACATACCCTTTCCGCAACTCGACGTCCACATATCGAATGATTAGCACGTCAAAAAAAATTTTCCATCTGAAACTTCACTAAATTCCGTAGAAAAAGAGCTTCCCGATTATTACAATCGGGAAGCTCTTTTTCGTATTTACGCGTGATTTTTTTTGTCTCCACAAAAAATTTAACCCACAAAAAACTCTACAATCACTCTACATGCGTCACTTCAAGACAAAGCACACAACCAAATAAAATACACATAAAACACTGATAACAAGACTTATAGAATTTTATAGAAATTCAACATACAACCAGTGGTCGATTCAGCGCAACTATACAAGCCATAGGAATTCAAGAGATAATGATAATTTTGTTATGGCGTTTAACCGAAACACTCATAACAAAAAACACCGACAAGGAGAATTCAGCAACCAAACGAAACACCATACGACATGTTTTTCTTGAAAAAGACCTCCACCAATAAAGTGATCGAAAATATCGACCGGTTTTTCGACACGATCGATTCCGCCCTTCTTATATTCAAAGACGGGGTAAAAAATTATCTTTACTCCAATCGGGAAGATTTCAATAATAACCTGACAACCATGTCTCATTTGGAAACCGAGGCGGGTATTTTGCGTCGCGAAATCGAAAGCGACCTGTATACCCAAAGTGCTCTGATCCGTTCTCGGGGAGATATCATGCGTTTGTTGGAAAGAATGGATCACATCATCAACATACTGAACAACAACCTTTTCCAGTTTGAAATCGAGACTCCGAATGTGCCGGCTGAACTGAACCGGGAATTCATTAAACTTACAGAACTTTCTACTCTGGCAGTCGAATGCGCCATTCCCGCAGCCAAATCCTATTTCAAGACCCCGGAAACCATCACGGATAAAATTCAAAGGGTTTATTTCTACGAAAAAGAGACCAACAAACAGGCCCAAGCCATCAAACGTCGGGTTTTCCACGACATGGAGAAACTGAAGCTCAGCGAAAAGTTCCACCTCCGATATTTCGCCCTTCACATCGAAGACCTTTCCGATGCAGCAGAAAAGGTGGCCGACCAACTTTCCGTCATGGCAATCAAACGCAATCTGTAATCACGATACCCAAGACACAAGCGACTCCTGAACAAACAACCTCCCGCACGACATGACGACCATCTTCATCTATACGATCATTACAATACTCCTCACTGGATGGCAACTGGCATTATCGGATCTGCCGACCTTGTATGGAACGACACTGTCGACAGGAGCATTCAAGGGGCGATCATTACGATTCGGAGCATTGGCCATTACACTTGTCATCATTTTACTGCTGACGATGCAATCCTCCGCTCCCGAAGAGGCTATCGTCGAAACATTCGGCATCTTTTCACAGGAAGCCATCCTGGCGGTCGGGATTGCCGCATTCATCGCCGCAGCCATCACACTACATATCTGTCGTTTCTCCTCGGCAAGTTATGCATTGATCGGAGCGTTTTTCGGATGGAAACTGACGACCGGCAGTACTGCCGAATGGGGAGACATGCTGCGATATATCGGTTCATGGCTTTCCGCCCCGATACTTACGGCCCTCCTTGCTGCCGCCTTTTACAAGCTGTATGGGTTCCTGTTGCCAAGGCGCGAAATACACCTTGTCAGACAGGCATATCATCAACGGAATATCCTGGCCGTCGGGCTCCTGCTTCTCTCCATTATATTCATCTTCAACAGCGGCACATTGCTCACGCTGTTCGTCGACTACTGCGCCTCTTCATCAATCCTGCGGCTTGCCATTCCTGCCATTGTCATCATCATACTGTTTTTCCTGTTGCAAGAAAACCTCTCGATACGGGCTGCAAGAATGGCCGACAGAGAGTTCGACCTCTCTTCGCAGACGTTGATCGCTGTGATCTACGCGACAATCCTTACCTTGACTTTTTTTTCATTCGACGTTCCGGTTCGTTCGATCGGACTGGTTCCTACCCCATTATCGATTGTTTCCCTGATCCTCTGTGGAATATTCGGCATAGGCATTGTACGGGGCAGAGAGACTATCGAACGTGGCACCATGCTTCGGTCAATATCCGGCATCGCGCTCTCACCGATCGTGGGGGTACTTGCCGGATACTGTTTCTGTACACTGCTCAATGCCGGCACACCGGATGCCGATATTCGACTCGTACCCAACCGAAACATTACCGCAACTTTGCTGATCCTCTGCGCCACACTGCTTGTCGTACTGTTGATCGTCTACGTAAGTCACCAGCAACGTCGAAAAACCATTGCCGAACAGATCGCCTCATCGCGGCAACAACAACTCTATGAAAACCAGAAAGCCCTCAACACCCTCGAGGTCAAAGCAATCCTCGCAGAGAACCAAAGCCTTCTGAACAAACTGGAACTGAAAAGAAAAGAACTTGTCAACGTAGCTCTCAACATCAGCGAACAAAAAGAGTTTCTCGAAACCGTTTATAACCGGATCAAACGACTCCGCACCATCGAGAACCCGGAAGAAAAAGAACGCGATATCGACGATTTGCAACAGACACTGTGTCAAAGAATGGCTTTTACACAAGAAATAGACAGCTTCTACACTCAGGCAGAAATTTTGCACAAAGATTTCGGAATCAGACTCACGGAAGCATTTCCGAATCTGACGGAACAGGAACGGAGATTAACCACATTGTTGCGTTTGGGTTTCTCCACAAAATACATAGCCACATTAATGAACATTTCACCGAAAAGCGTAGAGATCAGCCGATACAGACTTCGGTCGAAATTGGGCCTCAAACGAAGCGACAACCTGACACAATTCATAAAATCGATATGACAATCTTTGTTTAACTTAAACTTACTCTACCATGAAAAGAACAACTTCCATTCTTGCAATCTTACTGCTGGCCATCCCGATGGCCCAAGTCCAGGGACAAGATGATGCCCCGGTGAAGTACAATCAGTACGGAGTAGCCGTACAGTCCGATCCGTTGACGGTGGAAGCTCAAGACGGCATTTTGGTCATGGAATCCAAAAAATCGGATTATAAAATGTGGTTCGATATTCGCGTTCAGGCGGACGGGGCCGTTTTCTTCGGTGCCGATGAAGACTACGACCCCATCGGCAACGGGGCATCGATTCGTCGTGCCCGTTTTGCCATCAAAACCCAACTCAACAAAGACTGGTATGGAGAAATCGATACGGACTTCACGGACGGGGTTTTCGAATTGAAAGACGCCATTATCCGATATGACGGGATCAAAAATCTTCAGCTTCAGGTCGGGAACTTCAAGGAGAACTTTTCGATGCAACGCAACACTACTTCGCGTTATTTGCAATTCATCGAACGTCCGATGGTAACGGAACTGGCTCCTTCCCGTCATCTGGGTTTCAATGCAAAATACGCGATACCCTGGCTTTACGCTTCGGCAGGAGTATTTTTCCAGGAGATCAAAGACCTCGAGTTGTTGACTTACGTACAGGACAACAACAAAGATTACGGGCGCTGTACAGGGCACTCCTTTACAGGGAAAGTTGCCTTTCGGCCTCTCTACAAAATGGATGATGCAGGTTTGCATATTGGAGCTGCCGTCTCCTATCGCACCCCGAAATCGAGTGTCGATCCGAGCGACTGGGGAGGCACCCGAATCAGCACCCGCAACTCCACCTCGATCAACAGGAAAAAATACCTCGATACCGACGTGATCCCTAATGTACATTACGACCTGGTTTATACGTTCGAACTGGCAGGGCACTACAAAGGTTTGCGTGCCGAAGCTGCTTATCTCGGCAACGACACTCATATCCGCGACGATGCACCCGCCACACAAAACAAAGAGACCAAACATTTCTGGGGTTGGTACGCACAGGCAGGTTACCTGCTCTTCGGCGGTCAACAACGATATGATGCCGGCGGCGGCAAATACACCCGTGTTGAACGAGGCCGCGACTGGGGCGACATCGAACTCTGCGCCCGTTATGAATACTTCACGCTCAACAGTAAGGACATTTATGGCGGTTCGGCCGAAGCATATACCGTAGGCCTCAACTACTATATCAACAACAACGTAAAAGTGATGCTCAACTACCAGTACAACAACAACGACCGTTATGCAAACGGTAAGGGCAAACTTTTCGTAGGTCACGATGCCGCCGGAAATCCGACGAAAGATCCGACAAAAGTTGTTGAAGCCAAAGGGAAAGCCGGCGTAGACTACAACATGTTGGCCATCCGGTTTGAAATAGACTTCTGATAAAACTCTCCTGCAAACGGTCGGGGAAAGGATTCCATTCCCTTTCCCGATCCGGAAATGCGTTTGTTCCCAAAACACATTCAAACAAATCGACAAAACCATGAAAAAGACATTATTGGCCCTTCTTTTGATGGCATTCTCATTTACCTCCTGCCTCAAAGACGAACCGTACGGATATGCAAGTCTCAGCGAAATATCCAATACGATGGCTTTTACCGCGAATGACGACGTAACCGTTACGGCCACCGTTACGGCAATCGTACCCATTACATCCGTCGTACTCAAATATCAGGTAGCCGGCGGTACGGAACAGTCGATTCCCATGACTGCTTCCGGTTCGACCTATACTGCCGTAATTCCGGCACAGGCCCTGGATACGGAAGTCACCTATTACATCGAGGCGACCACCGCCGAAGGAGTCATTGCATCTGCCCCCATAAGCTATGTCGTAGGAGCTGTTCCCATCGATTACAGCGGATTGTCGTTGAACGAACTCAACGGTAACGACAAGTTCATCGAACTCTTCAACAACGGTACGACCGACATACCGATCTCCGGTGTCTATATTGAAAAAGACGGGGAAAAGAACTGGACGGCTCCCAACATTACTCTTGCTGCAGGCGAATATCTGTTGCTTTACAGCGAGGACGTGGTAACCGAACATCCCGACCACTCGGCCGACCTGATCTTTTCCTCGGGACTTTCTGCGAAAAAGGCGGTCCGCGTGCAACTTTTCTCTCCGACGGGTACGAGTATCGACGACTTCAACCTTGTCAATTATTCCACCCCTGCCCCCGCTTCCTACAGCCGCTGGCCTAACGGCAACGGTCCGTGGGTATATGCCGATGCCACACCAGGCGCAATGAATGCCGCTGGTACGGAAGCTGTAAGCGGTCTTGAAGGAGCTGTCGTAGGCAACAAGAAAAAGGTCGTATTGAACGAACTTGACTCGAACAACAAATTCTTCGAACTCTACAATGCCGGCACGGAAGCGATCGATCTTACCGGCTACTATATCGAAAAAGACGAAGAGCGGAACTGGACGGCTCCCAGCATCACCCTTGCTGCCGGTGATTATCTGTTACTTTACAGCGAAGATGTCGCAGCCGATCATCCATCCCAACCCGCCGATCTGATTTTCTCGTCCGGATTCTCGGGCAAAAAGAGTGTCTCGATAGTTTTGTTCGATCCTGCGGGCACCTCGGTGGACTCTTTTATCCGTGGAGAAAAAGGCACGGGTTGGGGGAACCAGTCCATGCCGGAAGACAAATCACACTCATTCTCCCGCGTACCGAACGGCAGTGGCGAATGGGCCTATGCGGATTCCACCCCGGACGCTGAGAACGGGGCCAAAACAGGCGATATCGTATGGAATTGATCGCGTTCTCGACTACTTGGAGCAACGTTTAATGAAATAACAAGGAAGGAGGGCGGCGAGATCTTTTCAAACGGCATGGCCGTCCTCCCTTACTATTGAAATAATTTAGAAACTTACAGACACAATGAGTAAAGAGAAACTGGAAATCGGTGCGATTTCCAAACCCAGATTCGAGTTCCGTTCGTTCGGACAATGTTTTTGTGAAGCCCATAAACGAATGGCTCGCTTGTCGGTTCCCGTTCCGGAAAAGGTATGGGAACGAAATAGCGATGAAATCTACATTATCTCCCGCAAGAATGACATCAACAATACCAAAATTCGCGATGGGAAAATGGATATCAAGACCTTCGTACAGACCGTAGACGGACTCGAACAATGGAATCCGTTGATGAAAGGTGAGTTCCCCATTTCGGCCGACGTACTTCGCAAAGAGGTTTTCCCGGCTTTCATGGTGGAAATGCCCGCACTGACCAAAGATGTCTACACGTATGACGAATTTATCGCAATGGTAGAGGCCAATCCTGATCTGGCAGCCGTCAGAGTTCACAAGCAACGTTTCGGCTACATGGTAAACGATACGATCTGCGAAGTGGGCAACGTCCTGATCAACGGAGCCAAAGTGGTGACCATCAATTCCGAATCAACCGAAATCGAAGACATAAAAAAGACGATCAAGGATGTCGGACTGGAAGGGGTGGAAAACATCAACTATCTTCAGGCCATCAAACGTGTCATCGGATTCAGCAGCAAGCCATTGGCAAATGAAACTTTATGTAAAA
>CASDWR010000045.1 GCA_949284665.1 uncultured Rikenellaceae bacterium
AACATGAGGATGCTCTGCGCCTGCATATACCCTTAAATTTTTCAGAAGAGCCACGCCCAGGCGTGTTTTCGGCAACATACCCTTTACGGCGTTCATTACAAGAAATTCGGGCTTCTTACGGAGATACTGCGCAGGGGTTTCCTGACGCTGTCCTCCCGGATAGCCGGTGTGTCTCACATAGACCTTTTCGGTCTTCTTTCTGCCTGTCAGCTTCACTTTTTCGGCGTTGATTACAATGACGTTGTCGCCGCAATCAACGTGTGGAGTGTAGCTCGGCTTGTTTTTGCCTCGCAGGATTTTCGCAACCTGCGATGCAAGACGTCCCAAAACCTCGCCGTTCGCATCGATCAGAACCCACTCTTTCTGAGCCGTCGCTGCATTGACAGAGATTGTTTTGTAGCTTACTGAATCCACTGTGTGTCTTACGTTTAGTTAATACTGTTAATGATTTGATCCAACACCCATGCTTGAATGGGCCTGCAAAGATAGCGATTTTCGACGAATAAAAAAATTTATTGAAAATCTTTCATTTTCTCTATCGTCTTCTTGTCGGGTTCAGCGGTCGACGCAAACCAGAGAAAAGCAGCGTTTATCGAAACACATCTTCTTTCACGTACTTTGTTATCGTTCGTTGTTTTCGTCTTTTAGATATGGATGATGAACCGAATCCGAGTGATCCATACCGGGGTTTCACGTCAGGTCTTTCAACGAATATGCTTTACACCCCGCAGACAAAAAAGTGACAGACGCGGAATTGCGTCTGTCACACACATAATTTCCCTTTTTTCATTCGGTCTATTTGCCAACTTCGGAAACCCTCCGAGTCTGGTCGGGATACGAAATACTCTTTCCGATCGATGTCAGAAACAGAACTTGACTCCGAAGCCAAAATCGTACGCTCCGAAATAGAAGTCTTTTGCAAAATTGAGATACGGTCTGTAATCGAGCGATACGGCAATAGGTACCGTCGGAATCTTATATTCCAAACCAACTACACCATCCGCACCGACACCGAACCAGGAATCGCTTCCGAATCCCAGGTGGGCACCGACACCGTAATAGAATGAGAAGCCGTCGGTTATGACGGGCATTGTCCACTCATACAGGCCGGAAAGTCCGACTCCTTTCCCATACCATGTGTTCAACACTCCTTCCCAAGCATTCGTAGCGCTGATATTGTGCTTCACCGTAAGCCCTGAGGCCATACCGCCTCCACGTACTCCGATTGCCCAATTATAATCCTGCGCCGACAATGTTGCAGCGGAAAACAGCAGACATACTGCCGCAACGATTAACTTTTTCATTGTTTTTATATAATATTAAAATCAAAAAATCCGGAATTCTCCCGCAAAACTAAAAAACAGATCAAAAAAAATCAAGCCTTTGCATAAATAAGTGACAAAAAACACACTTTTGTACCCGAAATATACCATCCTGTACATGCTGCATACCCCCACCAACAACCATTCAAAGCACAAATTACCGGCAAATTATCCCAATATCCGACAAAAGAATCCGGACACTCCGGGCAAATGGCTGCAAAAGTCGGCAACAGATAAAACGGCCCCCTTTTTCTGCCGATTCGTCGGTTCCCATATCCATGTCGTATCCGGGTCCAACGACAATTTTGCACCGGGAAACTTCTCATCTTCCCGCAAACTCCTGTCAAAAACGCCGGATTTCCTTCCCTTGAAACCTTCAACAAAGAGATGACAAGGCGAGGCTTTCTGCATAGCAAACCTCTTTTCAAGGTTCGAATCCCAAATATTTCCGCTATCTTTGCAGGCGAATTTTCACATTATGAATCGAGAAATCCTGCGTCTGGCCATACCGAATATCATATCCAACATTACCATTCCGTTGTTGGGCATGGCGGATGTGGCTATCGCCGGCCACGCCGGAAGCGATGCCGACATCGGAGCAATCGGCGTAGGAACGACCATATTCAACCTCATTTATTGGAACTGTGCATTCCTCCGCATGGGGACCAGCGGAATAACGGCACAGGCATTCGGAGCCAAGAACCACAACGAATGTGCCGACATCCTTATCCGTTCGGTTTTCGTTTCCGTACTGATCGCCGCCCTCCTTCTGTTCCTCCAACGGCCGATCGGCCGTTTGTCCTTACGCCTGATGCAGTGCAGCGAAACGGTACACCGGCTGGCTGCCGAATATTTTTTCGCAAGAATATGGGCAGCCCCGGCGTCAGTATCCCTCTTTGCTATACAAGGATGGTTCATCGGTATGCAGGACTCCAAATCGCCCATGCTGGTGGCGATCCTGTCCAATATTGTCAATATCATTTTCAGCGTACTCTTCGTCTTTCATTTCGACATGGGAATCGCCGGAGTCGCGTGGGGGACAGTGGTTGCTCAATACACCGGTTTGGTCGCATCGTGGATCATCTGGGCCATCAAATATGGAGAATACGCCCGCTATGCCGACTGGCGGCGTAGTATGCGGATAGCTCCCTTGCTGCGTTTTTTCCACATCAACAAAGACGTTTTCCTACGCACGGCCTGTATCGTAGCCGCATATACTTTTTTTACATCAGCTTCGTCCCGCTTCGGGGATACCATACTCGCCACCAATACGTTGCTCATGAACCTGTTTACCCTGTTCTCTTACATGTCGGACGGGATGGCCTACGCCGCCGAATCGCTTTCAGGGCGTTTTGTGGGTGAGCGGAACCCCCAGGCATTGAAAAAATGCATACGCCTTCTGATTTTGTGGAGCGGGGGTATTGCCGCATTGTACGTGGGAGTCTATGTCGCAGCCTGGCGTCCCATTCTTTCGCTTTTCGGCCCGTCGGCCGACATTATAGCATGTGCCGGACACTACATGGGATGGGTCATCTCCGTCCCGTTAATCGCATTCCCGCCTTTTCTGATGGACGGGATCATGCTCGGGGCAACCCAAACCAAGATCCTGCGTAATACGGTCTTCATCGCAACACTACTCTATTTCGCTCTCTTTTATCTATTCAAAAATACTTTGGGCAACAATGCCCTCTGGATTGCGTTTATTGTTTTCGTCGCATCCCGGGGTATTTTGCTCTATTTCGCATCCGACAAACTGAACGTACAAAAATTAATCGGCATAGAAAAAGATGGTATATAACAACATCCTGGAGACCATCGGGGATACTCCGATGGTCCGCATCAACCGACTCTCTCCCAACCCGAGAGTGAACATATTTGCAAAATTAGAAGGTTTCAACCCCACGGGCAGCATTAAAGACCGGATTGCAGTTCACATGATCGAAAAGGCCGAAGCGGAAGGCAGATTGACTCCCGGCAAAACGATCATCGAACCAACCTCCGGAAATACCGGCATCGGATTGGCAGTTACGGGTATTGTCAAAGGGTATCCTGTCGAGATCGTCATGAGTGCGGCCGTTTCCGTGGAACGCCAAAAAATCATCCGATCCTATGGAGGGAAAGTCATCCTGACTCCCGCAGAAGAGGGAACCGACGGAGCAATCCGCAAAGCTCATCAACTGGTAGCTGAAAATCCGGACAAATATTTCATGCCCGACCAATTCACCAATGCCAATAATTACCTCGCCCATTACGAAAAAACCGCCATTGAAATATGGCGCCAAACCGACGGTCAAATCGATTATCTGGTATGTGCCATAGGGACCTCGGGAACTCTCATGGGAATATCACGTTTTTTGAAGGCAATGAAACCCGACATTCGGATTGTGTGCGCTCACCCGACGAAAGGTCATTATATACAAGGATTGAAAAACATGGAGGAAGCAATCGTACCCGACATTTACGATCCGACACGGATAGACATTCAGGTGATGGTCGAAAGCGAAGAAGCAATCGAAACGGCCCGTCAGATCATTGCAAAAGAGGGTATTTTTGCCGGCATGAGCAGTGGTGCCGCGATGCTTGCCGCCATGAAGACGGCCGAGTCGATCGAATCAGGCAATATTGTGGTCGTCTTTCCGGACCGTGCGGAAAAATACCTCAGCACTCCCATGTTCGACCGTTTCAGCAAATAGATTCTCTCGGGCCGGATGGACCCTCTCCATCCGGCGACAGGGTACGACATCGCACCCCATATCCATCCGTTGCGACGTTCGGTCTATTCCCGATAGCCGAAACGTCGCAATTGAGTTTCTGAATTACGCCAGTTATCGTTCACCTTCACGAACAATCGAAGGAAGACCCGTTTACCGAGAAACTGCTCGAGTTCTTCCCGGGCGGCCGTCCCGACCTTTTTGAGCATCTGTCCGCCATGACCGATCACGATTCCCTTCTGCGACTCCCTTGCCACATAAATCGTCGCCGATATTTTATCCAGTCCCTCTTCTTCCCGGTACTCGTCGATCGCTATCTCAACACTGTACGGAATCTCCTTGCCGTAATTCAGGAATATCTTTTCCCGAATGATCTCCGAAGCGAAAAAACGCAACGTTTTATCAGTCAACGTATCCTCGGGATAATATGGTGCACCTTCGGGAAGTGTACGGAGAATCGTATCGAAAAGCCCGCCGATATTGAACTTGTTGAGTGCCGAAACAGGTACGATCGTCGCTTCAGGCAGACGCCTATGCCATTCATCGACCAAACATTCCAAACTTTCCTGTGTGGCAAGATCTATTTTATTGATTACCAAAATAATCGGAATCGACGACATCCTTATCTTATCGAGAATCTCCTGCGACGCCTCATCTCCGTGTTCAACGGTATCGGTCACGTAAAGAATCACATCCGCATCGCGTAATGCTCCACGGACAAACTGCATCATCGATTCCTGAAGTTTGTAGTTGGGTTTCAGTATTCCCGGAGTATCCGAATAAACGATCTGAAAATCGTCGCCATTGACGATTCCCATAATTCGATGCCGCGTGGTTTGTGCTTTCGAGGTGATAATCGAAAGGCGCTCTCCGACCAGTTCGTTCATCAGGGTGGACTTCCCCACATTGGGATTCCCAATAATGTTAACAAAACCCGACTTATACATAGTTCATGTAGTTATTTGCAACGCTTTGCAGAAAAACACGGATTCTTTAATATTCTTCAGGGCAATTACCGATTTTTGTTTATACAATAACGGGGTTCTCCGTTCAATCCGGCTTCCCAGAGGTCTCCCGTCCGACGGAGAGTCCATCGATCGCTGTTCTCCCACACCTCACCGTTTCCCGGAAGTGAATGACGGGTCAACAAGATCGTCCCTTCGGTCGGTGTGAACAGCTCCGCAAAAAGCGAATCACGACCCAACACGAGGAATGCTCTTCCCTCTCCGGATATGGCAGGCAACTCGATTCCTTCTTCAAACGGGCGAATACACGTTTGTCTGGCCTCGCTCCATACGTAACCCGCCGATCCGATGCATCCGTGCTCATCGCGATCACTGCCCACAGGTTGAAGTGGTCCGGATGAGATCTCCACTTCGGATACCGGCATGCCGTGCCGATAGGCTCCGTGATAAACGATTTCAGCAATATCGCCTGGAATCAAAGCGGCAAAAACACCACCGTCTATACCGGACACGTCAAAAAATAACGTATCACCCTCCGTCGACAAAACGACCAGCTCATCCGGAGACGACATCCCGTACACCGAATAACATGACCGGTGTTCACGGTTACACGCCGCCATCAGCAAAATTGCCGAAAGGCACCACACAACAAGACTCTTTTCCCTCACATTCATAGCCGTACTATTATATCGGACAGGATTTCCGACAATCAAGGTATTCCCACGCCATTCAAACAGGTGACAGAAGGGAAACCACCAAAAGATGTCTGCAACCGGCTGTCCATTGGATTCGCATGCAAAGATAAAAATTATTACCTTTGCGGGGAACAAACAAAAGCAAAAAGAGAACCGACACTTCCATGGCATCGTCCAATTTTGTAGATTACGTAAAAATTTTCTGCCGTTCCGGTGCTGGAGGGGCGGGTTCTGCACATTTTCGTCGCGAAAAATTCGTCGCTTTCGGAGGTCCGGACGGCGGAGACGGCGGGAATGGAGGCAGCGTCATACTGAAAGGGAACAAACAATATTGGACCCTGATACATCTGAAATACCAACGGCATATTTTTGCCAAAGACGGTGAAAGCGGGTCAGGTGCCCGTTGTTCGGGCAAAAGCGGAGCCGATTCGATCATCGAAGTTCCCCTGGGCACCGTTGCCCGAAATGCGGATACGGGAGAAATCGTGGGAGAAGTGACGGAAAACGGCCAGGAACTCGTTCTGTTGAAAGGGGGAAGGGGCGGACGCGGAAACTGGCATTTCAAAAGCGCAACCAACCAGGCTCCCCGATATGCACAACCCGGAGAAGAACGGCAGGAAGGCTCCTTTATCCTTGAGCTGAAAGTTTTGGCCGACGTCGGGCTGGTCGGTTTCCCGAATGCGGGAAAATCGACACTGCTATCGGTAGTCTCCGCGGCAAAGCCCAAAATAGCCGACTATGCTTTCACCACGCTCGAACCGAATCTCGGCATCGTCGAATGCAGGGACTCCAGATCTTTTGTCATGGCCGACATACCGGGGATCATAGAAGGAGCGCATGAAGGAAAAGGACTTGGGATAAGATTCTTACGCCATATCGAACGCAACTCCATGCTATTGTTCATGATCCCGGCCCATACCGAAGATCTCCATCGAGAATATGACATCCTCCTGAACGAGTTGGGTAAATACAATCCGGAATTGCTGGACAAGGGCAGAATGCTAGCCATAACAAAATGCGACACGGTAAACGACGAGACAATCCTTCGACTGCAGAAAGAGTTACCCGCAGGCATTCCGTCGATCTTTATCTCCTCCGTAACCGGTTACCACATCGACCAACTCAAGGATGCACTTTGGGATGCCCTTCAACAAGACAATCGTTAATCAAAAACGGGGATTCTCCATGTGTATGTCACGGTTGGCGTCGGTGACGATCAACTGATAGTCTCCCGTAAACCAAGACAAAATCCCGGATATCGTACCGCTGTTGACAGGTAACGGTTCATCGGCAAATGTCGCACGGTGGGAAGTGCGTACGATCAACGTATCGCCATAACGATCCACCAATCGGCGATTGGTATCCGTTTCCGGATCGCACCATGTCAA
>CASDWR010000046.1 GCA_949284665.1 uncultured Rikenellaceae bacterium
AGAGAAGATGGCAATCATTAAAAATGTAAGAGGGAAACACCCTCAAATAGGTGAAAATACCTTTTTGGCCGACAATGCCGTAGTGATAGGCGATGTGACCATCGGTCGCGATTGCAGCATCTGGTTCAATGCCGTATTGCGGGGCGACGTAAACCGGATCACAATCGGCGACCGTACCAACATTCAGGACGGAGCTGTTCTCCATACCTTGTACGACGGCTCGAAACACCCGTCACAAACCCATATCGGCAACGATGTGTCGATCGGACACAACGCCGTCATCCACGGAGGCATCATCGAAGACAGTTGCCTCATCGGTATGGGTGCAATCGTACTCGACAATGCCGTGATCAGGACGGGCTGTATCATCGCAGCCGGAGCATTGGTGCTGTCGAACAGCGTATTGGAACCATACAGCGTGTACGCGGGTATCCCAGCCCGAAAAGTAAAGGACGTGACGCCCGAACAACGTAAGGAAATCATCGAACGAACCGCACACGACTACATCCTTTACGCTTCGTGGTATTCGCAGGCAGACGAAGGGGAAAACAAAAAATAACCAGACTGTCGGAAAAGACGACTCACCCCGGGTCCCGTCAAAACCTGGGGAATAACAACGGAGTATACGACAATGATGAAAAAGAACAATCGATCGAGAATCGTCGTAAACATGCTTATTGCAATCGTGATAGGCATCATCGTCAATTTTTCCTATTTCGTATTCATCCTGCTCTCATCCAGCCAGGCAACCCAAATTCCCCATCCGCGATACAGCAGCACCCTGGTCATAACTATCGATGTTCTCTATTCGGTCATCCTCGCTTTCATTCTGCTGTCGATCATTACATCCAACGTAAAAGATCACCAAAATGCCGGTAATACATACATCAAAAGGTTACTTATTTGTGCCGGGATCACTTTTCTCCTCTATTTTCTGACCCCTTTCAGCAAGCGGAATGGAGATATCATCTTCGTCTTTTTCGCCCGACGGCTTTTCAATCCGATGCTCGTACTCAAAAGCTCATTCACATTCGTCGTCGTCGCTCTTTACGGCAAAATATACGAACTGATCTACCAACGTCAGAACATCATACTCGAAAACGAAAAACTGAAAAACGAAAATCTTCAGTCACAATACGACGTACTCATCAATCAGATCAATCCTCATTTTTTCTTTAACTCGCTCACCTCGCTTGCCATGCTCGTCAGAGAGCGGAAAAATGAGGATGCTTTAACTTATATCGACCGCATTTCAGACACATTCCGATACATTATACAGAATGGACGAAACGGAATCACCACACTACAGGAAGAGTTGAAATTTCTCGATGCATACAAATATCTCTTCGAAATCCGATATGCCGGGAAGCTTTTTTTTGACATCGACATCGACGACAAATATCGTTCCTGGAAATTGCCGTTTCTGTCGCTTCAGCCGTTGATCGAGAATGCCGTAAAGCACAATGCCATAACCAGTTCAGTGCCTTTACATATCTCCATATCGACAGGGAAAGAGTCGCTTACGATATCGAATCGCATAGCGCCGAAAATCAGCAACGAGAAAAGTACAGGCATAGGATTAAAAAATATCGCAAGTCGATACAAACTACTGACGAACAAAGATATATCCATATCAAACGATGGACGCACCTTTGCCGTTAAACTTCCATTGATCCAACCATGAATGCACTGATTATCGAAGACGAAACCGCTGCAGCTACCAACCTCAAGGCTTTGTTGACTGCTCATTATCCGAGCATACAGATCATTGCGGTACTGGAAAGTATCACGGAGACGGTCGGATGGTTTTCAAATCATCCGATGCCCGATCTCGCCTTTATGGACATCCATCTTGCCGATGGCGATGCGTTCGAGATCTTCGACCGGATCGACATTACCTGCCCCGTTATATTTACCACGGCATATAACCAATATGCACTGGAAGCCTTTCAGGTCAACAGTATAGATTACCTGCTCAAACCGATCAAAACGACCGATCTGCAACGTGCTATCGGGAAACTCGAAAGATTGTCGAATGCTGATATCAGGGCTTATTCGCAACGTGTAGGCGATATTGCCCGAGCACACGGGCACAATATCCAACGGACATTTCTCGTACAAATTCGAGACAAGATTATCCCGCTCCCAACACAGGAGATCGCCTACTTCTACACGAGTGACGAAAAAGTGACGGCTACCGGATTCGACGGCAACAGTTATCCGCTCGACAAGTCGCTCGAAACACTTTCCGCACAACTGCCCGAATCATCCTTTTATCGTGCGAACCGTCAGTTCATCATCTCCCGTAAAGCGATCAAAGACATTTCCGTATGGTTCGGAAGCCGACTGTGCGTCAATCTCGACCCGGCGGCTCCGGAAAGGATTATCGTAAGTAAAGCCCGCGCCCCGGAATTTAAAAAATGGCTTTCGACAGGCGGTATACCCTCACCCGAAGGTTGATCCCGGTCATTTGACCCCCAGATTTTTCCGTTTCGCCCCTTGTCGGATACCAAGTTTAATCAACAGGCGTTATCTTTGCAAACAAAAGATGAACAAACGATTCTTTAACCGTTAAACAAAAAACCATGAAAGCATTAATCGGTACATTGGCCGCAACGTTATTGGCCGTAACGGCAACGATGGCCCAACCTCAAAACCCGCCTCACAAGATGCACCACAACCATGAATGTGTCGGAGGCGAACATGAAGGATGTTCGAAAGGAGAAAATGCAAAAAAACTTCTCTCCCCGGAACAGAAAGCCCACAACCAGGCCGCCCGTATGAAAGAGTTGCTCTCTTTGAGCGACAAGCAGGAGGCAGATCTCTATGCTCTGTTCCTCGACCGGATCAACGCTCAACAGGCAGCCATGGAAAAGATGCGTCAGGAAAGACTGAAACAACAGAAAGAGATGCTGGCCGCCAAAGAAGCCTTCGATAAGAAGATGAAAGGTATTCTTTCGGATGATCAATACCAGGAGTGGGAAGAACACCAGGCCAAAATGAGAGCAAATTTCGAAAGAAAGCACACAAACTGGCAGTTTGGTCCGAGTGCTAAAAAAGCGCCGCAGCATCAACACGCCAATTGCAACTGTGGTAAGGATACCTGTCAATAGACATAAGGTAGTTTAAGACGAATCGAACCCTGGTATTGGTGTGATGAACACAATACCGGGGTTTCCGTGAATTACAAGGGAAGAAAGGGAAGAAGAACTCAAACCGAAATATGAAACGAATCATTTGCTGCATTGCCGTCCTTACGTATGCCGTAACAGGAATTTTCGCACAGACAACAATCGTTACGGCAAATACGGGTACCATAACAGCCTATCTGGTCGATGAACAGAAACAGCCCATCATAGGAGCCGTTATCGAAATCGCCTCATTGAAAAACCCCGACAAGAAGAA
>CASDWR010000047.1 GCA_949284665.1 uncultured Rikenellaceae bacterium
CGATTCATCCTCTGGACTCCATGAAACGGAATGACACTTTCAATGCGCGAACAAGCCAAACTGAAATCATAAAATAACTCTATTAAAAAAATTACTTTTTTGTTTTTTTCTTTTTCTTTGTATAGTTTTATAAAGTGAAGGAGAGATAATAATTTTAGAGAACAGCTAAGCGAATCGAACCATGCGATACTTCGCATGAAATGCAAACAACAATCAAAAAACCAACCCGGAAAATTCTAAAATAAAAAAGATTATTATTTCGGTAATCGCCCTGACCGGGTCAATTGCGATGGTCGTGGCCATATCGGCCAACAAAGACTCCGACCTGCTTACGAAAAATATCGAAACGTTGGCCGATGGAGAGTCGGGTGGTTGCGGATTTTTCACGAATATGATGACAACCGATATGAAGACAACAGGATCCTCAGACGCTGCGGAGACTGTGAGTGGGTGCAAGGGACACAACCCCAGTATACCGACTGTTAAACAACCGTTTTCCAACTTCAGACAGGAGTTTTCCTTTCTAAAATTTCATTTATCATATTAATTTCCTCCAAAAAACGAACCAAAATGAAAAGAAACTATCCGATCGTTCTTGCTCTGCTTGCACTATTGATGGCCGCTTGTAATCAGACAGACAATAAAACAACGATCCCTTTGGATGAGATTCCCGCCATCGTCCTTGAAGGTGAAACAATAACCCTTTCACCCGAACCGCTCGCCCCGCGCCAGATTTACGACTTCGACGACCGGATCGTCCTCTATGACGACAAAACTCCGGGGGCCTTCCTTTACTTCTACTCGAAGGCAGACGGTACACTGACGGACAAGTTCGGCGTTATCGGGCGTGGTCCCGGGGAATTCCTCCTGCCACAGGTAAACGTATCCGCCGGGGGAATTGACGTAACGGGAGTAAACAAGCGTTTCGTCCATCTCTCACCGGCAGGAGACCCGTTTTTGGTCGAAGAACGTCCCTATCCCGCCGACAACGATCTCCAAGGTGCCAATTTCCTTGCCATGCTACCCGACTCCTCGCTTCTCTTCTCATCTCCCTCCATAGAGACACAATTCGCCCGCAAACAAGGTACCCATACAGAAGGATACGACTTTTTGCAGTGCAACTATCCATCGAACGTCGACCGTACAATGGCCAAAGAGGGGATCTTCTCCAACCACTGTCTCACTTCGCCCGACGGTACCCGTCTCTTCATCGCTTATCTCTACTATCCGACTGTCGTGACAGTTCCCACGGATGACCTTTCCCGAGCCTCCATTACGGAACTCTCCACCGGTAAAAAGAACCGGATCAAATTCACCGACGGTCGCTTTTTCCTCGATCCCGTCATGAACTACACGTTTACGGCCGCTTCCGATGACGACTTCTTCGCTCTCTTCCAGAACGATGTTCGCGAGCAGGTCCGTAACGGCTCCGCCCACTCGGAGATCCACCGTTTCGACTCATCCGGTCGCCCCGTATGCCGTTACCTGCTGGGACGGACGGTCTACCACTTTACCGTATCGGCGGACGGCACCACCCTCTACACACTCGAAATGGATGCCGATGGCTCTCGTCTCACCCGTTGGCTGCTGCCCCGGTAATACTCCGACCTGCTTACGAAAAATATCGAAGTACTGGCAGGCTGCGAAATCCACAAGAACGGAACTCTCAAATTCAAATGTGAAGGGACTCAAGAAAAAGGTTGCAGCGGCAGTGCGTTCGGTTACGAACTCGTATGTGATGGTGTAAAAGTAGATATTTGATTAATATTTCGGTTTACAATGGGTGGAATCCCCCATTGTAAACCGCTTATTCCATTTTATCATGAAAAGACACCTTATTATTTTATGGAGCGTCGCCTCCTTGTGTGCATCCTGCCAATCGCAAACGGAATCGAGCAAATGCTCGACAAAAGCATCAAGACCCAGGCCATATTCGTTCCCGCAGACTCCATTCAATTACCGGAAGAATTTATCGCTGCCCAGCGCTATCTCGTATACAACGACTCCGTACTGATCGTACGGAATCGTACCGTGAAGTCTCATCCGCTGCTCCAGTGTTACAACCTCCGCTCCCGAAAGCCGATCGCCGATCTGTTTTTGTTTGGCAATGGCCCGGGAGAGATGCTCAAACTGACTGCCAGACTCCAAGGCAATATACTGGTCGCCGACGACCACATGAAAAGGCAAGTGGCGTTCCTCGACATGGATTCCCTGTTGCTCGACACGAATTACAAGCCCAAAATGCGCAAATATCAGGCAATGCCTCACCGGATATGTCCTTACCGAGGCGACTCCATGCTTTTCGACAACCCTTACTGTTTCGAAAACAAACGGCTGGGGATTAAAAATAAGGTCGCTCGTCTGGCCGCAGGCAACGAACAGACGACCGATCAGGAGTTGCTGGGCCAAAACGAATACTACACTTACAACGTAACCGGGGGTGAAATACTCGTCTCCCCAGAGAAAGACCGAATCGTATTTACAAGCGATAACTATCCCCTGATCGAATTCTACGACTATGATCTGAATCTGCTGCACACCGTCACAGGCCCCGACTCATTCGAAAATCAGCTCTACACCGTTTATCAGGATACGGGTAGTCCCATGAAAGAGGTGGTGTTCAAGAAAACGATCCCGCACACTTATGTCACCTCTTGCTCCGACGACCAGCACATTTTTCTGGCGTATTTGGGAGTACAGACGCTGGATGCGGAAAAGGTCTCACCCTATATCTTCCAGTTTGACTGGGACGGTCGCCTGATCGGGAGCTACCGAACGGATCACCACCTGCTGAACATGTCCCTCTCACTGGATGGCAAGACGATCTATGCTACCGGATTCGACGATTACATGCAACCGGTACTCTATTCGCTCCGGCTGCCATGAAAACTCTGTTCCGACTCATTCCTCTGCTGTATCTGTCCCTGCTGTTCGGCAGCTGTCACGGTTCGGCAACGAAAAAAACCACAAAGGTGGAACTCGATACCCGAATCGTGGCGGATTTCCTGACCGGCAAAACGCCCCGAATCCCGACCGAAGCGGAAAATAGACTACTGGACAGCATCATCCGGGCGAGCGGACGGCAAAATGATACGCTGACCCTCATTTATACGCTCGATTCGGGCTGCTCGGTGTGCATTGCGGAGTTTCTCTACTTCGTACAACTGTTGCAAACGCTGGAATCCGACATTCCCGTCATCGCTCTATTGCCGGATGAAAACAACCTCGTCGTGGAGCACTACATGAATCTGGTCGGAATCTCCGGAACCCGCCCGCCGGTTTCATTCGTTGAGAATGCGACGGGAGAAACGTTCCGGTTCCTTCGGGAAAAGACGACGCTCTGTCGATACGACCCTGCCCGAAACGGTTATCGCATCGGACAAACGGTCGTACCGCGCCCGTAAAAATCAACTTAAAACCAGTCTCAAGAAACAGATTTCTCCGTATCTTTGTCCATTATGGACAAATCGTTGCTCAATAAGATCATAAATGCAACCGTCGTAACAATCGGAATACTGTTCGGAATGGTCGTACTGGCAGTCGTTCTCCGTATTTTCGTCTGCGATACCTTTCCAGTAAACAGCCACTCCATGTCACCTACCATCGTCGCCGGAGACAGGATCGTCGTCAACAAACTGCTCTTCGGTGCACGCATCTACAAGAACCTCGATTTCCTCGACGGTGCTCCCATGGAGAGTTTCCGCATGAAAGGGCTCCGGGGCATACGCTACAACGATATTGTGGTCTTCAACCATCCCTCGGGGCGCAAATGGTACAAAACGGAGTTCGCCATCAACAGCGTCTACGTCAAGCGGTGCATCGGGATGCCGGGCGATACGATCTCGATCCGCAGCGGCATCTACCGCAACTCTTCGGTACGCGACACCGTAGGGTTCTACAAAGCCCAGAAGGCTTATGCCCCGATCATCGACTCGGCCGTGTTGCGTGCCTACCCGGCCAAACCCGAACTGGGCTGGACAATCAAGGAGTTCGGTCCACTCTACCTGCCACGCAAAG